>JAHFHF010000005.1:0-15675 GCA_023247055.1 Candidatus Omnitrophota bacterium | reverse complement strand
TCGCTGCCAAATACAACGCCAGCGCCTCTTCATAGGCCGGCCAGTCTTCAATGCCGTGGAATTTCAACCGGGTCCCCTGCGCCAGCCGGTCTTCTTCGCTGATACCCGCGATGGCCGCAGCGGTTCCACCGGCAAGTTCGCCGCTGTCAAAATAGCTGCTCAGGACTTTGTTGAGTTTGTCTTTGTCCGGAAAACTTTTCAAGATGCGAGCATCGAGATCTGAAGCCGCGCCTTCCAGTGCGGTAAGCCGTATTCCGTGTTTTTTATAAAAATAAAGAATTGTTTTGCGGATACTGCGTTGGGCATCGGGAATCGAGTGGGCATCTTGAATCAAGATCACCCGTTCGGGCGAAGTGCCGGTATAAGTTTCTTCAATTTTGCCCAGTTCCGGCGGGATAGAGAGTGTGCTCATGTCCGTGGGCAATAAAACCGGCGTCACTGCAGCGGCTGGAGCGGCTTGGACAGGAGGAAGAAAGATGCTGGTTGCGAGGAAGGCGGCACAAGTAAACAGAGCGGTCCACCGGCACAGAATTTTATGAACTGTTTTCTTTAAGGGTAAATGTGTCATTAAGGATTAAATGTCTCCTTAGAAAAGGTAACATATAATTTTAATAAAGAAAGAGTTAGTGCTATTTAATGCTATTAGAAGTTATTTTAAGAATGCGCTCTAAGTCTGTGTTTTTCTAGGGGTTACAGCGGAGGGCCTAAAATTCAATGTAAAAAAACTCGAAAAATTAACACCACATGCGGGTTTATTCTGCTTCCCCCACCTTAATCCTCCCCCGGAGAACACGGGGGAGGAAACAAATAATATCTACTTTATTTCTCCCCCCGTGCTTTTCGGGGGGAGATTAAGAGGGGGGAAACGCGGTAAATTCCAATCGCGTGCAGATTAAACAGGACTGATTAGAAGCGAACCGGTTCAGAGTGGATGAGGAAAGGGTTCGCGCTAGGCGTGGCTTTGGCGGGGTTGAAAAGCGGCACGAGAAAGCGGGTGCCGCGGTCTTCGAGACTGCCGATTTTTTTTATGATCTCGCGTGCAAAATTCCAGGCAAAAATAACGACATAATCCGTGGGATGCGCGGCCAGATGTGCGCTTGGCACTACCGGAATGTGCGCGCCGGGAATAAACCGCCCTTGTTTCAAGGGGTTATCATCGACGACATAGTCGAGATGTTCCGGCGTCAACCCATAAAAATTACAAAGCGTGCTGGCCTTGGCCGGCGCGCCATAACCGGAAAGCGTTTTGCCTTCCGCCTTGAGTTTACGCACAAGCGTCATGAACTCCTCTTTGACCCGCAATACACGCCCGGCGAAAGCCTGATGAGTTTCAAACACTAAGTGCTTTTGCTTCTGCTCCTGGGCAAGATATCGCCCGACGATTTCAGCAGCAGGTCGAGCCGCGCCTTTTTTCTGCATAAAAACGCGCAAAGAACCGCCGTGGGAAGCCACTTCACGGATGTCAAAGATCTCGAAACCAAAACGTTCCGCAACAAACTTGAGCGCCGTGATGCCGATGTAAGACAAATGCTCGTGGTAAATCATGTCGAACAGCATTTCATCGAGCATCGTACCCAGGTAAGGAAACTCGATCACAAAAATACCGTCCGGCGTCAAAAGCCGCTTCACGTTTTTCAAAACGCTTTGAATGTCATCGATGTGCGCAAAAACGTTGTTGCCGCTGACCACACTGGCAGGGCCGAAGTCTTTTAAAATCTGCTCGACGGAGGCCGCATTGAAAAAATGATTGAGCGTAGTCAAGCCCTTGCGATTGGCCTCATCGGCCAGATTTTTGGCCGGGTCCACGCCGCAGATGCGCATCCCCTCGCGTTGATAACACGCCAAAAGCAGGCCGTCATTACTGCCAATATCGACGGCTAGCGGGCTTTCGCTTTGAATACGGCCGCGTACGTCGCGTGCATAATCCGCAAAATGCTCCTGAAATGTTTTGGTTGTGGAACTAACGTAAAGGTAATGCGAAAACATCAACTCGGGCGGCACGACATGCGAAAGCTGAACCAGGCCGCATTTCTCACAAAAAACAAGTGAAAGCGGACAGGCAAACTCCGGCGTCTTTAAATCTTCATTACGCGGCAAGTTATTGGCCAGCGGCATGCTGCCCAACTCAAGAAATGGCACCGGCAGAGGCGTATCGCAGTAGCGGCAAACAAGTTTTTTATATTTAAGTTCTTTGGCTATTTCACTCATGACTCATCCCTCACAACTCAAGACTTTTTCATGCGCCCGGCATCGGCATGACCGCCCAGATCTTGCTGTGGCGAATAACGACGCAGGCGCCGTTCTCAACAGGAAATGTGCCATCCACCAGTTCGATAATTTTATCCGCGACAAATTCAGGCGTTTGCTGTTTGGCGGCATCTTCAGCGCCGAACAGATCACGGCGCATCTGGGTGTTCATGCCGCCGGGACAAACGGTCAGCGCGCGGAAAGAGATATCAGGATTTTCTTTGACAGCAGCCTGAGTCAGCGCCGCGACCGCAAATTTTGAAGCAGAGTAGGCTGCAAGCTTTGGAACCGCACGCGTGCCGGCCATGGAAGAAACATTGATGAGAAAACCGCGTTTTTCTTTTTTAAAAACGCGCAGCGCATACTTGCTCACGAGAAAAACACTGCACAAATTTTGGCCGATGTGGCGTTCAAATTCGCCCAAAGGCGTTTTGTCGATCGTTTCAAGGCGGCCGCCGTAGCCGGCATTATTGATCACAAGATCGAGAGGGCTGGTTCTGAGAATTTTTTGAAACAAGGCTTTGACTTGGAACTCTTTGGAAACATCACAGGTGAACCAAGTCACTTGGGCCGCGCCGCTTTTGATTTTGGACATGGCTTGTTTCCAATGACGGCGTGTGCGGCTGACCGCGAAAACACGGATGCCGTTTTCAGCAAATTTTACAGTAAGCGCAAGACCAAGGCCGCGGCTTGCTCCGGTGATCAATACGGATTCAATCATTCAATCACGTTTCTATAGAGATAATTCATGCCTGCCCTATTTTAGCGGAAACTGCCTTCTTTTTCCCCCACCTTAATCCTCCCCCGAAAAACGCGGGGGAGGAGATAAGAATCGATTTCTTTTTTCTCCCCCCGTGCTTTTCGGGGGGAGATCAAGAGGGGGGAGAAGATTTGCAGCAGCTTAGTTCTTACCAGCCTTGAGGACTTTGTTGAGGTAACCTTCGATCACAGGAAAAGCCAGCGTGTCGTCTTCGTATTTTCCCTCTTCGCGCAGGCGCGTTGAGAACGCAAGAAAAACCGAATCTTTGGTGAATTTCTGCGCGTGGGCAATCAAGGGCGGTGTTTTGACGATATCGCCCGGCTTGATCAAAATCATATGGACATTATCAGGCTCTTCAATCGGGCAACAGTAACTTTCATACTCCCCGCTCACGAGGTAAATATACTGCAAATCCTGCTTGTGGTAGTGATTGGCGCGCACACTGCCGGCCTTGGATGTAATTAGTGCAACGTGGCCAAGCTGGCCTTCAAAAAGATTGTGAATTTCTCCGCGGGCATCCACGAAGGCGGGGTCAATGTGACGTACGGTTTCGAGTTCCATAAAAGGGTCCTTTCATTGTGAGCATTCAGTGGTGAACAATTTATCTAAACGCCAACGCCGTGTTTGGGTTTATGCCACTTCCCCCACCTTAATCCTCCCCCGGAGAACACGGGGGAGGAAATAGCAGAGCCTCTTTTATTTCTCCCCCCGTGCTTTCCGGGGGGAGATTAAGAGGGGGGGGGAACTCGCACACGGCGCTAAACGCTGTTTGCTATTCTCTTCTCCACATTTTTACGGAAAAAATGCGGTGAGAGCGCAACGCTGTTGGCGCTGCGTCACTCACCGCATTTTCAGGGTCGAAAATACTGGGAAAGCGTGTTGCTGTTGACAACACGTCATTCCCCGCAAAACCAACGGATGGTGCGCATCAGGCCGTCTTCGAGCGAATAGCGTGGTTCAAAGCCCGTGAGTTTGCGCAGTTTGGTGATATCCGGACAGCGGCGTTTCGGGTCGGAACTGGCATAGACCGCGTGCGGCGGATCGATATTGACCACGTCTACTTTATACGGCATGGCTTTGGCCACGAGAAGCGCCAAATCGCGCACCGAAATTTCAGGCCCGGGATTTCCCACATTAAATGCTTCGCCGTTTTCCTCTGAAAAAAGAATGCGGAAAATGGCTTCGATTTCGTCATTGATGTAGCAGAAGGATCGCATGTTTTTGCCGTGACCATGAATCGGCAGCGGCTCTTTGCGCAAAGCATGCTCGATAAAATTCGGCAAGACGCGGAAATCATCCGGCCGGATGCCGGGGCCAAAAACGTTAAACGGCCGCACGATTTTGACCGGAACATTGTAAGTGCGCCAAAAAGCCAGCGACATGGTTTCGCCGAAACGCTTGGATTCGTCGTAACAGGAGCGCGGTCCCATAATCGACACATTGCCGTTATAAGTTTCATCCGTCGGCACATGCTTCGGATCGGGGTCGCCGTACACCTCGCTTGAACTCATGAAGATAAAACTTTTGACGCTTTTTTTGTACGCTAATTCCAGCATATTGCGCGTACCCGTCGTGCCCACGTCCATGGTTTCAATCGGGTATTTGGTGTAATAGACAGGCGAGGCAATACCGGCGGCATGAATGATGTAATCAACGTCTTCGGCCGTTTCAAATGGCTTAATCACGTTGTGGCGGTGAAAAATCAAGTTCTTGTCGGAAATGACGCGCTGTTCGTAGCCCGTGACAAAGTTATCGAGCAGCAGGGCGCGGGCCGGCTTTTCAAGCACCTCGTCATTGAGATACTTGAGCAGATGCACCATGTAGCGCCCGAGAAAACCAAACGCACCCGTAATCAAAAAGGTTTTGCCGGAAAAATAACGGTGATAAGGCTTGAGGTATTGCCCCAGATTGCGGATATCTTCGGCAATAATCTGCGAATCCGCCAGCTTGGCCACATTGTCGCGCTCCTGCTTTTTGATCTGCAGTACCGGGGCGCCGATTTTTTTGAGTGTTTCTTTTAGGGCCGGCGCCACAACGCCCTTAGCGCTTGCTTGGGCGCCCTCCTTCGAAGACTCTTCGCGCACAAGCCCCTTGGCAATATAAGTTTTGATGAGCTGCTGATAACCCAGATCGCCCTTACTGCTGGCCACCTTGCGCAGGTCTTCGATCATATTTTCAGGAATACGGATCGAAATAAGTTTGTTGTCAGAACCCTGGTTTTTGGCTGCGCGGCGAACGGGCTTAGATTTTGTTTTCTGCGGCATAAGATCACCCCAAAATAGATTTGTATATACAGAAACGGCTATTGTATATACAAACGCTTTCTTGTCAATATCGATTTTAATGCCGGGAAAAGAAGGACCAGATGAGGGCGGTGGCGCGGAGGGCTTGGGTGGGCAGGTCCATGTTGCCGTTGCGGATGCCGGGTTTGCCGCCGGGCCAGGTATGGCCTTCCCCTTGCAGCGTGTAGAGAATGACTTCGGAGCCGGAACGGCCGCCCGTATAGGTTTCGCACATGATCGCCCCGTCTTGCTTGAGCATAGGCGTCTGCCGGCAGCCGTTATGCTGGACCCAAAACCGGATAGTTTCGCGCACGGGACGGTCGATGCGTGGATAAAGAGTCTTTGACCCTGTTCCGCCATCATAAGGCGCATGCTGATCCGCCGTGCCGTGAAAATGTAAGACCGAAACCGGATTTTTGGGTGGCGGGCCGTCGTAATTAAGCGTGCCGGCCACAGGCGCAATTGCAGTGATTCGATGCGAGAGCTCGCAGGCCAGGCGGTAGGCCATCATAGCGCCGTTTGAAATGCCCGTCACATAAATGCGCGCGGAGTCAGCGCCATAGGCGGTCTCAAGTCGAGTCAAAAGCGCATTGAGAAACCCCACGTCATCGATGTTATGTTCATGCGCCCAGCCGCAACAATTGCCGGCATTCCAGGTTAGCACGGCATGCTGATAAATTCCCGTGCCGTTCGGATAGACCGCAATGAAGCCATGCTGGTCTGCCAGCGGATTCATTTCCGACATGCGGACTGCGTAATCGGCATTGGCAGCCCCGCCGTGGAGAACCATCACCAGCGGATATTTTTTTGCGGCGTTATGCCCGGGCGGCAGATGGACTTGCGCGCTGCGCGCACGATTTTGCCAATCGAGTGAGATTTTTAAATCGCTCATGCGCGGATTATATCTCGAGTTCTATATTTTTGCATTTTAGAGTCATTCCCCGGACAGTGGTACAGTTTCATTTCTCTATCATCCCCGAATGTTTCTTCTAACACTTTGGATTCCCGCCTAAAGCATGCGGGAATGACACAGCGCCATCAGCGCTGCGCATGACCGTCTCGGCTTCCACGCAGAGGCGGGAATGACACAGCGCCATCAGCGCTGCGCATGACCGTCTCGGCTTCCACGCAGAGGCGGGAATGACACAGCCCCATCAGCGCTGTAAAAAAAGGGGCCGGGCCCGAAAAAGGGCCCGGCCCTTTGCAAACTTCACTTCCGAAGATTTATTTCCGGCATCTGCGGTCTAACGCAGATACCGTGATTGGCAAATCTCTCTGGATTTGTCTAATCGCGGAAATGTTTGAACGTGATCACATCCCAAATTGTATTGATCACGGTCTTCGTGCCCTTAATGGATTCGTCGCGTACTTTGCGTACCGGATCCAGCACAGGTGCCATGGGCTCTGTGACTGTGTTGTAGCCCTTGGTAATTCCCCTGTTGGTCACGTCCAAAATCCTGCCTGTGTCGGAGACAGGTCCAAGATCGGATTTCATCGTGTTATCGATCGTGTGATCCAAAACTGCCGGCATGCTCCAGGCCGGAACGGCCAGAGTCGCAACCAGCATCAAGACAAGCATGGTTATCTTTTTCATAAAGTTACCTCCCTAGACAATTTTCCCGGGGACGTCAGAAGAACTCAATTTAACGTCCTATAACAATCAATAACCTATGAAGTCCAAAATAGCCAGCTATCAAAAACTATCATTCCATAACTTAAATAATAACAATGGGTTATGCGATTTTAAAATACAGAAAAAGCGACAACTATATACGGCTGATAAAGTTTATATGTAGCCACTCCATAATCGAAAAACGTAGCAGGATTTCTCGCCGTAGTGGCAATTCATGAATTGCCACTATGGCGAAATGATGCCAGGGTTGGACATCAAAAACGAAGCGGCGGTATCCCGAATTAGGCGGAGGAGGCGATGACGAAACCGGCCAGCCATTGGCGCCCTAGCTGCACCAGGGATGGCTTCAAAAACCAGAAACTTCCCTGCCGGGACATGCGGGTGCGGAACAGCCAATGCTCGGGATTGTAGAGTAAGGCCGCGGCCAGGGCGCCGCGCATGCGGCCCGCCGCAACGAAATGTATTTTTTTAGAGCGTTTGCCGAAACGCTTTTTGACATCAAAGGTTTGCGTCGAAAGATGCAGCACCGCATGGCGGTCTATTTTGCCAAGTGCGCGAAGTTCGGAACGTCCGGAGACCGGCGTGAATCTTATGTTCCGGATGTTTTTGAAAAATCGTCTGAGTTCCAAATAGCCGTCATCTTGAACTTCCGCGGCGTAAATCCGGAATTGCACCTCCGGATGCCGCGCCGCCAGAATCGCCAACTCGCCTCGGCGCTCGTGCATCTTCACAACATCTTGGTAATTCAAAAGCACATGGCGAAAAGCAGCCGCCCTGCTAACGGTAACGGCCTTGCGAGACCGTAGAATTTTTCTTTTTTTACTGTTGGGCGCTGCACGTATTTCTGAACGCGGCCCTAATTTCTCGACAGACCGGATGATAGCGCCCGGCAAATAGCCGTTTTCTTTCGCAGCATCTGGAAAGCTTGTTAGAAACCGCCAAGCCGTTTCTAATAAACGTCCTGTGGTTTTGGCATTGACCCAAGCCTCATAAATTTCGCGCTCGCGCGCCGAAACAGAAATAAAACCTTCGGGGCTCCAGAGCTTGCGCTCAACTTCCATGGCACGCACAGTAAGATGATTGGTTTGTTCTTCGAGTCGTTTTTGCTCCTGCCGCCGGATTTTATCGATCCGCGGCTGTGCTTTAAAAGGGCGCGCCAGTTTTCCTTGCCGGATCAAATTAAGCCAGCCATCCGGAAGATCCGGCAGCGTTGCTGCCATTTTTTGCGCCATGGCTTCCGGAAGATCCAAAAGGAATGGTTTAAAGCCGGCGGCTTGACGCGCGATAGCGTCCATTTTTTCAAAAAAAGGCTTTCTCCAGTCATCCAGGCCGGAATCAGCAGCCGGCGACATCAATGTTCTCGCAATGTCATAGGCCACATGCTGATCGCGCTCTGAATATTGGCCGGCGACAAACACGCCGACATATTTGGCGGGCGCCTGATCATTATTGAGATTCTGGTAACGTTCGGTATGGGCTGCCTCCACGTCCCAAAGCGCGTTCATTTCAACCGCATGCTGTCTGAAAAACTCCGGAATAAACGCCTGCAGCTCCTGATAAAGATCGAGCAAAAGATGGCCCAACAGTTTTTTCTTCTCAGCACTCATGCGGAGCATTTCTGCGTTGGAAAAAAAACGGGCGCTGGAGGGATATACCGGCAATAAACTTCGCGAAGACCGGTGCCACACCAAAGGATCGATATGCACGGATTGAAACTGAATAAGCACTTCGGTCAGAATCGGAATGCGTCTCAAAGAACGCAAAATCTGAGAAGCCTGCAGTTGCGCCGCCTGCTGGGCCGCAGCTCCCTGAAGCCCTGAAATTTTTCCGCTCGCAACGGTGCGCAGCACGAGCGCTGAAAACTTAACAAAGGTTCTGCGATCCAGCATTAGCGGTGACGACAAAACCGCAGTTTCGGAGTTTACGATCACAGGCGGCGTCAGCGGGACAGCAGGAGTTCCTGATAAATTCCGGGCCGCCTGGGCTAGCAGCCGGTAAACAGCCCGCTGGGCCGGATCGCCGATTTTGTCCTCGGCCTCGTCCGGCGCCGCGGCATAAATCAATTGCAGGGTTTCGCTCAGCGTCTCCATCATGCTTGCGGGATAACGCAGACGCAGATGCTCTAAAAATTTTTCAGCAGGCTTGTCCGGAAAATCTGCCAACATTCGGTCCACTCCATGAGTGCCGACAAAGGCAAAAGCTTCCTGTTTAAGCGTCTTTTCTGCCGTAATCAATGCCTCCGCCTTATCCGGACTGCTGCGCACTTCGGAACGGATGCCGAAGCGCAACAGGGTTTTGGGGTCGAGGCCGCGGCGCGCAAAAATGATTGCGGCTTTGGGACCGAATTGTTCTACGGGGTCTTGCGTCGTATACCGGTGGGTAAAACGCGCGATTTCGTAAAAGCCGCGTTTTTCAAGAGCGGCTTTCGCTTTTTGATAAGCGTCCTCTTGTCCATGAGCAAGCTGGCCGGGCGCGTAACCGCCGGCGACAAAAACTTTGACGGATGGTAAAAAATCCAAATATTCAATGGCTCTCAGATGCGTATCTGGTTTATAAAGCCCCGGATGCTCGCCGATGTTGGCAAAAATCACATCCACCGGCGCTTGATGCGCCAGCCGGGCTAAAACCGCCGGCTGATCTTCCAGATCCTGCACGATAAATTGCAGCCTGCTCCCATCCACCGGATTGAAATCCAGATGATTCAAAAATCTCAACCGCGCATCGCTGTCGTAATCGACGGCAAAAATTTGACCGGCTGCTTTTTGGGCTGCCATCAAAGCTAAAAACGCATCCCCCGCGCCCAAATCCAGCACTGTCTGATTTTTTAAATTTAATGCATCCACCGCCAAAACCATGGGCGCGGCCCATTTATCAAGGGCTGTGCCGATGTCCGTCAAAGAACTCTTCAGATGATAAAGATAAATAAAATGGGCCGCACGCAGTTCGGGATGGATTTCTAAAACCGCTTCCATTTTCGGCCCCAGCCGGTGGTCGACAAAAAACCAATCGCCGACCCGGACCAAGGCAAGCGTTGATAATTGCGAGCCCGGACGGCCAAACATCGAGGCATTCACCCAGCCCCAGCCGTAAGGAATGCGCCGGTTTTTTTGATTGAAAAGTTCTTCGATTCCAAAAACATTTTTTTCGAGAAAATTAAAACCCATGGAGCCCCATTCCTGATTCAAAACTTCCAGCAGGCGCGCCGCCAACTCTACTTCTATATTTTGGCTGCGATTTTCTGAACGAGCGGCGTTTAACCAGGCTTGTGCCGCCGTCTGGATGGCGGCTTGATTTAAAAAAACTTGGTGGCCGGGCAAAGAGGCTTCGTCATCAATACGAACCGGCGCATCGGCAAAAAACCCGCGTTGCTGGAGACTTTGAATAACGCGGTTGAATAACTCATCGTCTGCGCGTTCATGACGCTCGTAAAGAATTTGTGCGCCGGGATAGGCCTGCAGCAGAAAGAGCGTCATCAGGCTCATCAAACCACGGCGTTGATACTCGGGCGCGACGTAGCGGTGTCCAAGCTGGAGGACTTTGACTTTAGAGTGATCCGGCCGCAGGCCGTCGGCCAGGCGAAACATCAGGGTGGCAAAGCCATTTTGATCATGTTCGTTTTTCGCCAGCGTCATTCTGAAATAATGGGCTCCGGCTTTTGAAAACCTAGCCTGAAATTCCGGAATCTTTTGGGCATCCATCCAAGGTTTCATCCATGTCCAAACTTTTTCCGGCAGCGGCAGCTTAAACTCCACAGAAAAAACATCCAGCAGCGGCCACCCGGCATCCCGCCTTTGATCATAGGATTGGGCGGTTCGCATTTCAGAGCGAACGGCGGCAACTTCGAGCGCTGCGGGATTACGGACATTGGAATTCAAATGGCCGGCGCGCGAGCGCTCGTACTCTTTATGACCCTTCATAAAATCTAAAAACATCACGGTCACGTCATCATTTTCAACGCCGTTTCCGTATTTCTCGTCATTAATAATTTTTGTTTGAAGCGTTTTAAAAAGCAAATCGGTTTCTTGAGCGCCAAGACCGGGCTCTCTAAGAATACTCCAAAGACCGTAACCATTTTTTGTCGGACGCCAAGCCCCGTCGGTGTATAGCACCGCACGGCGGGCCCTGGAGTACTGACGAAAGGAATTCTGCACCGCTTCTACACTAACCCCATCTAGCATGTATCCCAAAGGGAAAAGACTCGCTTTGACCCCGCCCATTCCAGAGCCAGTTTCTTCCAAATCCTGCTGGATCCATTCGCGGAAGTCTTCGGTTCCGGTTTCAACCATAGCCGGATGATGTCCGGTGACCCACTCGTCGACTTGCCCGGTTTGATAATCCACGAAAAAAAGTGCGTGGGTATAGAACCCAAAACGCTTTTCACCTTCGTAGGTTTCCGTAGCGATATCAATCTTGTTCTGCAGCAGTTCAAGATATTCTCTGACCCTTTCATGGATGACCTCGCCGCCATTTTCCGCGAGGATGGACAGAAGCGAAACTCCAAGTTCAGACTCGGTCTCCCGGACCGCCGTGGCAAACCAAGCTGCCTGCATGGCATCCTTGCCATGGCCCGCACCATCGGCCAATTCAAATAAGCCATAGCGCAGATTTTCACTGAGCAAAGCCCGGTAATAGTCTCCGCCGGCCTCAGTTCCCTGGTAAAACTGCTGGTAGGCCTGGAACCCCATGGCCGTGAATTTTTCTTGGACTTTAACCGGGATGCGCCCGCCTTCTAGCGAGTCCATAGCCCAGCCTACTTTGCCGGGCGAATCCGGTGAAATCCGGTCAAGCCAGGGGCGCAGTGTCGTGTGCACAAAACGATGCGCATGCGCCCAGTCCGAAACCTGGCTGCTTTCGGATTGATGAATGGCACGGCCCGGACCGCTTTTAGCCAGCCAGATAAAGTGAGCAAGCTGTTTGACGTCCTCATCGTTCAAATCACGGTTGCGAAAAATGCCGCTGTCAATTAAAGCTCCCGCTAAATCCCAAATATGCTCCTGCCAGTGCAGCGTCTGATGGGGTACGGCGCCCGCGGCCTTCCACAAAAACTTCGCAAGCGTTTTTTGCTGCTCTTCCAGTGAAAGAGATTCATCATGACGGACTTCGGAACGATTCACCGGAGCAGCTAAAATTTGTTCAACCTGACGGGCATACTCCAGAAATATACTTTTGATTCGTTCTTTGAATAAGGCATAAGTTTCCAAATTTTGTTTTCTATAGCCGCGCAGCTGGCGCATGAGTTTAAAAATCTTCAGTTCCGTGACGAGTTTAGGGTCTTTGGAATCTCCTGTACTCTCATACCAATCAGCTTCGAACAAGGCCTGCGCTTCGGGGATTTCACTGGTGACGGCGTTAAGCTCTGTCCAATAAGCCTTCCACAACTCCGCCATTTTATTTTCAAGATCCGATAGTTGCGTTTGTGATTTTTTTGATTTCTGCCAGGCGGCGAGGGCCGCGCCCAGAGACTGCACCGCGGGTAAAAAATTTTCATAATCTTTCAGAAGTTCATTGCTGCCCTCTGCCCTATTGGCCAGTTCCGCAGCACGGATTTCCGTGTGATCTTCCGGCGCGTCAGAGTCCGGGTCGGCTTTTTGGTTCACCCGGTTCCGATGGATGAAGCCTTTGCTTAAAACCCAGGCCAATTCTTCGGCACGCTTTTCATCCGTCAGGGCTTCATTCTCCGGTCTATCCATCCGGAACATCGAAAGCGGGAAAGCAATCGCGCGGGCTTCAGCGCCTAAATCTCCCGACAACGAAATGTGAAACGCCGCTGCACGCCGGTAGTCTGAACCGCCCAAAAGCCCCATGCGGTGCAGCACAGGAATGGCCAGAAGAAAAGCCGAGGGTGTCCAGGCAGGGCGAAAAGCGGTTTCAACAATAGAGCCATAGCGCAGGCGCTCAGGGCTGGGAATATCAAAAGCAAGCAGCGCCTGTTTCCAAAGATAGACCTGAGAGGCTGGAATATTCAGAGACTGCAATTCGATTCCCTGCGACGGCAGAATGCCGCGGAAGCGCCGTTCTTCTTCGGCCAAACGATGAAATTCGCGTTCCCATTCAGGCCAGATTTGTTCCGGGCCGCGGGATGAGTTGTGCAGTAACTCATAAGCGTATAACTTTAAAGCCGAACGCGTTCCGTAAGACAGCTTCCCCCATGTTGCGTTCTCCTGAATACTGGCTCTGCCTGCAAACAAGCTGGCCTGCTCCAGCGCTGCGGGATCAAGAAGTGCGTATTTCCAAACGGAACGATGCGCGGCCAGCCGCGAAATAAAATCCGCAACGGCCTCTTGATCCTGCAGCGAAACAGCCATTCTTTGATCGGGCATTTCAGCTTCAAGACTGACGCGCTTGGCAATTTCCGGCTTGAGCACAAGCTGTCCGTCACGCAGTTCAACCAGCCGCGCGAGCGCGCGCCAACGGCCCAAAACCCGCGCATTCGCTTCTTCGCGCGGCTCTTTACGGGTTTCGCTTTCTACAGCCATGATATCCGCCGCAAAATAAGGTCTCAGAATCCGGCCCAGTTCTTCCGGTGTATCCCGGCCAAAAATCACGGGATTTGATTTTAGCTTTTCATCCCAGACACTTTGGAAATGTTCGTGGCTGGCATAGGAAAAGCGTCCGCCGTGTTTTTCTTGATATCCGTAACCAAAAGGGGTTGTCTGGCGCTTGTCATCCGCATTGGACAAATCGGCCTGCCGCAGGGCCCCTAAAAAAAGATCGCGGTCAATTTTGCCTTCCGGAGTATTTTCCGGCGATACCGGCCAAAGCGGACGAATCGGATCAAACTCTTCCGGTAAAAGCATCCGACCCCACCGCGACTGTCTGGCCCTCCACTCACCGAGCAAAGCTTCGCGCTGATCTTCCGGCTCATCCAAATAGCGCTTGACCAGCGCTTCGGTGGCAACGCTTGTCCAAGCCACAAGCCGCTGTGAGGCCTCGAGTTCCTGCTGCGGACCTACCGCAGCCGCTTCTGCGGGCCCGGGCGTCTCGCCCCAAAGCACTTCTCTTGCCTTCCACAGCTTGAGGAGTAAAGGCACGTCCATATATCCGAAACGGTAGGTTAGTTTCCACCCCATATCGCTTGAAAGGTGTTCTGAAATCCAATGATCATCGAGGAAAAGCGAAACCCCGAACTGAATTTCTTTCCACGACAGGCCTTTTTGATTTTTCACAAACCAATCCAGAATTTTTTTGCGCCTTTTCAGCATATCCGCAGACGCCGCAGCTTCGAAAATAAAAGAGTCGGGGGCCATGCCGCGATCAAGATCAGCTTGAAGTTTTTCGACAAAAAGACCGGCAACTCCCGGGTGTTCCAGATACCCCAAAGCCTGAAGGGCGGATTTTTCAACCGGAGTTCTTCCGGTTTTAGGAGCCGTCTCGGCTGCGGGCGGAAACAAAATGGCTTCAATCTTTTTCGAAAGGGCTTCCCGGGCTTGACCGCTTTGACTCGCAGCCTCTTTGCGAAGATTCTCCCGCTTCAACATAAACGACAATGCCAGCATGACGGATGAAGCCACCCCAGGATCGCCATTCTCTGTCAGTTTCAGCAGCAAGGGCTCCACTTGCGGTACACGGCGAAGCATCTGATAGACCGATTCACGAATGGCCGGATTGTCATATTTAAAAAATTGCACCATTTCGCCGAGCGCCGCTTCTTTGGCCGCGTCTTGCTCGGCCAAGCGCGCATATTCTCCCAGGTCAATGACAAGCTGGAGTTTTTGCGTTATAAAACTTTTTGGCACAGCCCGGATCTTCTCCGGATCGGCTTGCCCTATCTGAAGTAGTTTCTGCCATAATTCCTTGCGGTCCTGAATCACCGCACGCAGAGCGCCAGAAAAATGCTCGGGCGTTCTTGAAAGCCTGAGCACCATTTCTTCGCCCGGCACAAGCCATAGCGTATCGGACTGGCGCAAATCATAATTTTTACCGGCCTCTTCGATTTCTGCGGCAGCTGCCTGATAAGCGAACACAGAAACAAATTCGTGATTTTCAGCAGCCGCATCTTGGCCGCCGGCGGAACGGTTTTTGACAATCGTTATTTTTTTAAGCCGCGCCGGATCAAGCCGCAGGCCAAGCCCGGCATCGCCTGCGCGCAAAGCCGCCGCTTCCGGCGTTTCGCCCGCAGCCACCTGTCCGCTGGCAGAAATCTGTAAAACCCCCGGGGACGAGCCCTGTTTGAGCGAGCGCTTTTGAAGCAGCAGCCGGCCTTCGGGATCAAAAATATAAACATGCGCGACACTGCGCCATTCCTCGTTCGCATGAGGCTCGGTTTTCTCTTCGGAAACTGGCAGGGCATATCCGTTTTCATCCAGAAGTTCTAAAGTTTCCTCCCGACGCTGTTCTTCATGAAAATGTCCGCCGCGCAAAATCTTAATTTCCTCATGGACTGCACGGATTTCTGAGCGGGCCAATGGATCCTCGTCTCCCTCAGCTGTGGGGTTTTCAAGGCTTTGCAGCAGCCACCGTAACCGCTGGCCGCGCGTTTGCAAATGCGCCAGGAGTTCCTGCTGCAACATGGGGTCTAACCGCGGGACGATCAAGTCAACCGCCGGCTGCGTTTGATCGAGATACTCAAGGATATGCCTATTTTCATCGACCATAGGCAGGCGATTCTCGTTATTCAGTAAAAACTCATCTCTCTCTTTAATCCACTGTCCGGTCCTGAGAGCCATGACATCGCGCTGCCCTTCTGTCACGTCCTCCGGATTCTCATCCCTAAAAAGATCTGCAAATTGCCGGAACTGGGCTGAACTCGCACT
>JAHFHF010000067.1 GCA_023247055.1 Candidatus Omnitrophota bacterium | reverse complement strand
CCAAGACAGCGCTTGGTGCTGAAGAACGCGTTCCTTGGGAGTACCGTGAGAATGCTGCCCGCCTGCTGGAGGAGTTGCGCGCCCAAGGTTATCAGATCGTGCATTTGGAGCAGACCTCGCGCAGCGTACCCTTTCAGGGGTTTAAGCCGCAGCCGCCGGTTTGTCTGGTCACCGGCAATGAAATCACCGGTATCGCCGAAGACCTGCTCAAACCCGAAGACAGCGCCATTGAAATCGAAATGGCCGGCCTGAAAAACTCCCTCAACGTCACCGTCGCTTTCGGCATCGCCGCCTATCATATCCGCCTTGGTCTTCTCGCTTAAGTTCGGTAAAATTTTTTGTACTTTTTGTAGGGGCGGGTGCATAACCCGCCCTCATTCTGGGCTGGTTTAGAACCGGCCCCTACGAAAAAAATGAATTTTTGAATTCCGCGCGTGTTGCAACTTACCGCTTCCACGGATTGGCGCGTCATTCTATAATTGCGGATGCCTGACGCTTCTTCAATCCAGCTGACCCCATCGCAAGAAACTGGGCTGCATGCCCTGCAAAATACCACGGCCAATATTTTTCTGACCGGCGGGCCAGGTACCGGCAAAAGTTTCCTCATTCAGGAATATTTAAAACGCGCGGACACCGAAATTCCCGTGGTGGCCAGCACGGGCGCGGCCGCCATCCTGGTCGGGGGCCGCACCTTCCATAGTTTTTTTTCTTTGGGGATTCTGCAGGGCGGAGCGGATCAGGTCATTGAGAAAGCGGTCAAGAACAGCGGACTGCGCAGCCGTCTGCGCAATCTCAAAACTCTGGTCATTGATGAAATCTCCATGCTGTCCCGCGAAGCCTTTGACACGGCCGAGCGCATTGCGCGGCAGGTGCGCCACTCCGACCTGCCTTGGGGCGGCGTGCGCATGATCGCGGCCGGTGATTTTGCCCAGCTTCCGCCCATCAGCCCGGACCGGGACAAATCCTGGTGCTTCCGCGCTGCAGCCTGGCGGCGCTCCAACTTTCAGAAGGTCGTTTTGCGCGAGGTCAAACGTACGGAGGATGCCGAATTCCTGGAAGTCCTGGAAGAAATCCGCTGGGGCCGGGTCACTGAACGCGTGCGTGCATTTCTCAACAGCCGTGTGATGCTGGCCGAAGAGATTGAAGCCGATGTGCCGCACCTTTTTCCGCGCCGGGCACAGACGGATGCGTTTAACAAAAACCGGCTTGAGCAAATCCATGAACCGTTACGCGCGTTTGAAACCGAATACGAAGGCGACCCGTACGGAATTGAGCGCCTCAAACGCGATGCTCCGGTTTCGGCGCTGCTGGAACTCAAAAAAGGAGCTCTGGTCATGATGCGCGTCAATGATCCGCGGCAGCGCTTCATCAATGGCACGGTCGGACACGTGCTGGAAGTCCAGGACGACGCAATTTATGTTGAGGCCCGCGGCCGCCGTCTGGAAATTGAGCCGTTTACCTTCAGCTGGCTCAACGCCGACGGCGAAGAAGCGGCCATGGCGCGCAACTTTCCGGTCAGTCTGGCTTATGCCAGCACCATCCATAAAATTCAGGGCACGACGCTCGAGCGCCTGCATGCCGATTTAAACGCCCTCTGGGAACCCGGCCAAGCTTACGTGGCTTTGAGCCGTGCGCGCAATGCCGCCGCGCTTACGCTGGCGCGCTGGGGCGAATCTTCCATCAAGGCCGACCCCGTCGTGCAGGCTTTTTATGAGGACAGACTGGAAGACCTGCCGGAAGAGGGTATCGATTACCAGACTGAAATGTTCCAATGATTAAACTGAATCCCGGGTTGACCGAACCCATACGCCGCAGCCTGGCCCTTTCCTGGAAAGAGGGCATTGCTTCGGAGGTGATGGTCTGGGTGATCGACTATTACCTGACCGCCTACGGTCTTTTTCTGGGTGCAAGTCCGCAGCAAATCGGCTGGCTGGTCGCGATTCCGTTTATTTTATCCTCGTTTTCGCAATTTTTTGTTTCACGGCTGTTGCGGCTGTATGGCAGCCGCCGGCGTTTTCTTTGCCGCGCGGCATTGCTTCAGGCGGCCGTTCTTATGCCCGCAGCCCTGCTCGCCATTCTGCCGGTGCCGCACCGCGTGCCGCTTCTGATTGCGTTTACGATCGTCTACCGCATCACGCAGGGTCTGACAGAGACAGCCTGGTTCAGCTTGATGAGCGATTACTTGCCGGCCCATGAACGGCCCGGTTATTTTGGTGCGCGCAGCCGTATTGCCGGCTCGGCAGGGGTGGCCAGCCTGATTTTTGGAGGGCTCCTGCTTTTTGCCCTGCCGGAACAGGGCCGGGCCTATGGATTTTTTTTGCTGTTTCTGGTGACAGCCCTGGCGCGCTTTATTTCGGCCGTCTTACTGTCACGCATGACGGACATCCCGCTGGAGCATAAACCGGAACACCATTTTACGTTTTGGATGTTTATCCGGCGCCATCGCGAGAGCAATTTTGTGAAGTATGTTTTTTATTCGGCGGCCACCATTTTTTCAGTCCAGCTTGCGGGCCCGTATTTCAGCGTGCATCTGCTCAAAGACCTGAAGGTGGATTACCTGACCTTCATGCTGATTCATTTTGCAGCGGTCATCGTGCGCCTGATTTCAGTACCGCGCTGGGGCCGCCATGCCGACCTGGCGGGCAATGCCCGGATTTTAAAACTCACCACGGTTTTATTTCCACTCATCCCGCTGCTTTGGGTTTTTTCAAGCCACGTGTCCTATCTCATGCTGCTGCAGATGCTGGCCGGATTTGTTTGGGCCGGCTATTCGCTTTGCGCGACCAATTTTATTTACGATGCCGTCAGTTCCGCCAAACGCGTGCGCTGCTTGGGGTACTGGACGATGATGTGCGGCATCGGCAATGCCCTGGGTGCTTTTTTGGGCGGCATTCTGGCGGAGCGCCTGCCGCCATTGGCAGGCTATCCCATCCTCATGCTTTTTCTTCTATCGGCCGCCGTACGGCTTTTGTCGCACATAGTTCTGTCACCGCGTTTTCAGGAAGTTCGTCAGGACGTCCGGCCGGTCACGAAGTTCCAGCTTGTTTTGAGCATGCTGAAAATTAAGCCGCTTTTTGCCGAAAAATCATGGACGGGCCGCGGATCGCCGGCCCATGTTGCGGACGAATTTTAAAGCACCTAACTCAATTCTCATTCTGAGTCCATGGATGTTTGACGGGCGCCGTGCAATACACGTTATTCCTTAAGTGATTGCACGGTACTTAATCACGATGAGTCAGTGAAGAATCTCAAAGCGAGATCCTTCGCTTCGCTCAGGATGACAAGATTGGCGGAAGGAAAAATTATGCAAAAACGTTTGAAAGCTGTTTTTACCGGTACGGTGCAGGGCGTGGGATTCCGCGCCGGCGCTGAAAATTTGGCCCGCCAATACCCGGTCACAGGGTATGTGCGCAATTTGGTCAACGGCAAAGTTGAAGTGGTCGGTGAAGGCGAAGAAGAAGCCCTGCGTAATTTTATCAGCGCTTTGCGCGATTCGCCTCTGGCAGCCTATATCCGCAATGTTTCCACCGAGTGGGTGGAGGCCAGCGGCGAATTCAGCGGTTTCAAAATTACACGATAACACATTTGTCATTCTGAGTCTGCCGATGTTTGAGTGGCGGGCGAAGAATCTCAGTTCGAGATCCTTCGCTTCGCTCAGGATGACAAAACCAAAAAATTATTGATATATGACCAAGCCCCAGGCGAAAAAAGAAATTGAAAAGCTGCGCAAAGAAATCGAAGAGCACAACCGCAGGTACTACGTCGAGGCCCGGCCCGCAATCAGTGATTTTGAGTTCGATAAACTCATGCGCAGGCTTGTAGATCTTGAAGCGGAGTTTCCGGAATTGGCCGCGCCCGATTCGCCGTCGCGCCGCGTGGGCGGCGAACCGCTTAAGATTTTTAAGCAGGTTAAGCACCGCATTCCCATGCTGTCGCTCGACAACACCTATTCCGTGGAGGAGGTGCGCGATTTTGACGTGCGCGTGCGTAAGGGGCTGGAAAAAACTGGCGTTTTGAAAAGTCAAAAGGGTTTATTTGACGAAACAACGGGAGCCCTTGTGCCGTATTTCGCAGAAGAAAAAATCGACGGCGTTTCGATTTCGCTCAAATATGAAAAGGGCCTGTTTGTGCAGGGCGCGACGCGCGGGAACGGCGAAGTCGGTGATGATATCACCGAAAACCTTAAGACCCTCCGGTCGATTCCGCTGCGTCTTCCGGCTTCTCAAAACTTTCGCGGAAAAATTCCAGCGGTGCTGGAAGTCCGCGGCGAGGCGTTTATTGCTAAAAGTCAGTTTAAAAAAATCAATCTTGAAAAGGAAAAAAATGGCGAAGAATTGTTTGCCAATCCGCGCAATGCCTGCGCCGGAAGCCTGAAGCTGCTCGACCCCAAGATGGTCGCGTCGCGCAAGCTGGATGCTTTTATGCACGGCTTGGTTTTTGTGGACGGCGGTCCGGTTTTTGAAACGCACAGCGAAGCGATGACATTTCTAAAATCACTCGGCTTCCGGACTATTCCCAACACGGCACTTTGCAATGGGATCGAAGCCGTCACCCGTTTTATGGATGCTTACGCGGCCAAGCGTGCCCGTTTGGATTACGAAACGGACGGGCTTGTCATCAAAGTGGACCGTTTGGCCGAACAAAAACTGCTGGGCATGACGACCAAAGCGCCGCGCTGGATGATTGCCTATAAATACGCGGCTGAACGGGCTGAAACCACTCTTGAAAATATCCGTATCCAGGTCGGCCGTACCGGTGTATTGACGCCGGTCGCGGATCTGAAACCCGTGCAGCTGGGAGGTACCACCGTCTCGCGCGCCAGCCTGCATAACCAAGATGAAATCGAACGTCTGGATGTGCGCATTGGCGACCATGTCCTGATTGAAAAAAGCGGTGAGATTATTCCGAAAGTGATTGAAGTGTTGAAGGACAAACGCAAGGCCAAACTCGCCAAGTTTCACTATCCGGCGGAATGCCCGGTCTGCGGCAGCAAAGTCCACCAGGTTGAAGGCGAAGTGGCGGTGCGCTGTATGAATCCCTCGTGTGCCGCGCAGCTCAAAGGCCGCCTGCGCCATTTTGTCCAGCGCAATGCGATGGATATCGAGGGGCTTGGCAGTGTCTGGATCGATCAGCTGGTTGAAAAAGGCTTTTTAACCAGCCTTGAAGATATTTATGCGCTGAACTTTGATGAAATCATGACGCTGGAGCGCATGGGGCAAAAATCCACCGAAAACTTGTTCGAGGGCATCCGCCAAAGCAAAGAGCGGCCGCTGCACCGCCTGATTTATGCGCTTGGCATTCCGGATGTGGGAGAGCATGCGGCCTATATTCTGGCCGCGCGGTTTGGATCTCTGGATCAATTGGCCGCAGCCAGCCATGATGATTTAATGGCAGTGCCGGAAATCGGGCCGGTGACGGCGTCCTCGGCATATGAATTTTTTCATGAAAAGAGCGCGCGCAAAACATTGGAAAAGCTGAAAGCCGCGGGTGTACGCTTTGACCTGGTTGAAAAACAGGAGCAGGCGAATTTCTTCAGCGCTAAAACCTGCGTGGTGACAGGCACGCTTGAAAAACTCGAACGTGATCAGGCCGAGGCCCTGCTGCGACGCCTGGGGGCCAAACCCTCGGGCAGTGTCAGCCGCAAGACCGACATGCTTATCGTCGGCGAAAGTGCGGGCTCCAAACTCGCGAAAGCCCGCGAGTTGGGCGTGCGCATTGTCGAAGAAAAAGAATTTTATAAATTGTTGAAACAGAGCGGGTGGGATGGATAAGGTGGAAGGAAAAAGACAAAAGGAAAAAGAAAAGTAAGAAGAGTAAACGTGAGAAAATAGTTTTGTTTTTTTCTTTTTCCTTCCACCCTCCACCTTTCCCTTTTCCGCTTCTTAGCCGATAATCCTTGTATGAACGCTACGGCTGAAAAAAACATTCCCAAAGAGTTTGAACTGCGCCGGCAGGAATTCCTCAACTACCTTTCCGTCGAGCGGGGCCTGGCGCAAAATACGCTCCTGGCTTACGGCCGTGATCTTGAGCGTTACCTGGTTTTTTTGGCCTCCGCCAAGATTTACGATTTTGCCAAAATCCAGCGCAAACACATCCTGGAATATCTGGCCCTGGAACGCAAGCGCGGGTTGGATGCGCCGTCGCTCGCGCGCCGGCTTGTCTCCGTCAAAGTCCTGCACCGTTTTCTGCTGCGTGAACGGGTTATCAAAGAAGACGTCACCAGTGTGCTCGAGTCGCCCAAGCTTTGGAAAAAACTGCCGCATTTTTTGACGCGTGCGGAAATGGAATTGGTTTTTAAAAGTATATCCGGCACAAAACCTCCGGCCCTGCGTGACCGCGCCTTGCTGGAATTGCTTTATGCGGCGGGCATGCGGGTCTCCGAACTCGTCACGCTGCGCGGCGAGGATTTGCATTTGGAGGAGGGCTTTATCAAATGCCGCGGCAAGGGCAATAAAGAGCGCATTGTCCCCATCGGCCGTAAAGCGGCGGAAGCCTGCCGCGTTTATCTCAAGGCTGCGCGCTCCGGGCAAAAAGAAGCGGCCGGCCACGCGTTCGCGGGGCGCAAAGGCCGCGGCCTGACCCGCCAATTTGTCTGGAAGATGCTGCGCAAATACGTCAAGCTGGCGGGCCTTAAAAAGACGGTGACGCCGCATACGTTCCGGCACTCCTTCGCAACCCATCTGCTGGAAGGCGGTGCCGACCTGCGTATTGTGCAGGAGCTGCTCGGGCATGCCGATATTTCCACCACGCAGATTTATACGCACGTTTCGCGCGACCGCTTGAAAGGTGTTCACGCGCAGTTTCATCCGAGAGGATGAAAAGGTCACAAAGTCACAAGGTTAAAAAGTCACAAAATCAGAAAACTATGATAAAGCGAATGAAACTTGGCATTTTTCCTTGATTTTTTTTGACCCTGTGACCTAGTGACTTTTAGACTTTAAGCATGTGGAGGTATTCATGGGTTCTCCCTGGGAATGGATCAATGGACTTTTACCGTACTTCATGATATTCGGCGTCCTGATTTGGGCCTATCTCACCAAAGACAAACTGGACCATCTAGAAAAGCGGATTGAAGAGATTGAAGACCATCTGGGGACAAGTCCAGGGAATGCGCAATCGTCCCTGGAAGAAAAAGAAAAACCGTGAACGTCGCTTTGCTGGGCGCCTCCGACAAACCTGACCGCTTTGCCTATAAAGCCTTGAAAAAACTGCAGGCCTTTGGGCACCGGGTTTTTCTGGTCAATCCGCGGCTTAAAGCCGTGGACGGGGAAACGGTTTGGCCGGACCTTAGCGCGATTCCAGAAACCGTCGATACCGTCACCCTGTATGTGTCCGCAGCCAACTCCAATCCTCATCAAGAAGCAATGCTTCAAATCAAGCCGCGCCGTGTGATCTTCAATCCCGGCACGGAAAACCCCGGACTCGAAACAGCCCTTCTAACAGCCGGCATCGAAGCGGTCCATGATTGCACGCTTTTGATGCTGGACGGCGGACGGTTTGACTAAAACCCGCAAAGGGTATAAATTAACCCACGATGCTTTACTTTAAACTCATCAGCCTGCTGCTGGGGACGGCCCTTTTATTTTTTGGCGCCTTTTATTTCATTGCGCCGCAAAAGTGGGTTGATTTTTTTGTCCAGAAACTTTGGCCGGAAGCCGGCCCCATCGTTTTGTTTCCGTTGTTTCTCGTGCATCTGGTACTCTCGCTTATCGGCTGGATGATTTGTTTTAAGGCCTACCGGACTCCCTACGCCTATTTGGTTGCGGGCTTTCTGACTTTGGGTGCCGTCAAAATCGGCTGTATCCTGCCGCTTTATAAAACATTCCGCCAAGTCATGGTTCTGCTGGTGACGACGGAAAAATTTTCGCGCCGCATTTTTGCCTGGGGCGGTATTGTGCTCGGAAGCGGCATGCTTTATCTTGGGGCCGTCATTCACTAACCAAAAAGGGGGGAAGCGTATGAAGAAGTTACTGTCAGCTGCAATGTTGGGTATCGTGGTTGTGGGTGCGGCCATGCCGCAGGCTTTGGCCGTGAATACGGCGAAGCATGGCGAGATCCACGGAAAAACGGTTGTGTCCGGTTTGACGTCGCTTCTACTTTGGCCGGGGATCGGGCAATACTTGAATGACAACGAGACCAAAAAGAATTGGACACATGCGATTATCGGACTGTTCCCGCTTTTTCGCCTCTGGTCCGGCTGGGACGCTTTGATTGACCGCCAGGGCGGGCGGTGGGACGGGAAAATCTAAAAAGTTGGAAGTTTGAGGTTGGAAGTTTGAAGATGGAAGGCAAAGCCGGGTGCAAAGAAATAAAATCAAAAAGCCCGCGTGTTGTTTTGTGTTTTAGATTTTTTTTGGCTTTTCTTCTAACTTCGAACTTCCAACTTCTAACTCTTTTCTTAAACTTCTCTGGTTCAGATCACTCAGGAATTGCAATGGCAGATAATTCGATTTATCAATTCACAATGAAGACGATCGACGGCAAGGACAAACCGCTGGCGGATTACCAGGGCAAGGCGCTGTTGATTGTGAATACCGCGTCCCAATGCGGTTTTACGCCCCAATACGGTGATTTACAGACACTCTATGAAAAATATAAAGACCGCGGATTCGAAATTCTGGCTTTTCCAGCCAATAATTTTATGCACCAAGAGCCGGGCTCGGATGAAGAAATTAAAAAATTCTGCGACTTGCGTTTTAAAGTCCGCTTTCCGCTTTTTTCAAAAATCAGCGTCAAAGGCAAAGACATCGACCCGCTTTTTGCCTACCTGACTTCGCAGCCGGGACTAGAAGGCGGCGTCAGCTGGAACTTCAACAAATTCCTGGTTGATCCCCAAGGCCGTCTCGTCGAACGCTTCGGTTCGCGCGTCAAACCGGAATCTCCCGAACTGGCCGCAGCGCTGGAAAAGGTACTGGGCTGAAGATCCCTGATCCTGAAAAGTGGATCTTTACACTGACGGCCTCAGCCATCGCCGTTATTTTTGTTTTTCTCATTCCCTCCACACAAATTATTGCCCGCTGGTTTCCTGGCAAGACAGACTGGCTCTGGCTTTTTCCCGGCCTGCTTTTCGGCTGCAGCTTCACGCTCTGGCTGGTCTATCGCCTGAGTCTGCCCGGCATGATCCGCAAGGGGATCTTCGAAGACCGGCGTAAAAACCGCAGCCTGCCTCCATTGACGCCTTTCGAACAGAAATTGCGCTGGCTGATGCCCATGCTGCGTTTGTCGATTCAGATTTTTCTTTTGGCGGGAATTTGCGCATGGACGCTTGGGCTGATGCGCAGCGGGAAAATTCAGGAAATGCTTTTGAATATACCGTGACGCATCACGTTTCTAAAACAATATCCCGATAAAGCGCTTCACGCCGGCTGTGAATGTCTTCGCGGGCAAGATAATCATCGAGCGTTGTATGACGCTCATCGATAATGCCCTGCGGCGTGAGCTCGACGATGCGGTTGGCTGTAGTCTGGACAAACTGGCGGTCTTGTGAGGCAAAAAGAATCGTGCCGTCGAAATTTTCAAGCGCCGTATTGAGCGCGGTGATCGATTCCAGATCCAGGTGATTGGTCGGCTCATCGAGGATCAGTACGTTTCCGCCAGCCAGCATCATGCGCGACAGCATGCAGCGCACCATTTCGCCTCCGGAGAGAACGCGGGCTTTTTTGAGCGACTCTTCACCTGAAAAAAGCATGCGGCCGAGAAACCCGCGGATGAAATTTTCATCGAGTTCTTTGGAGTATTGCCGCAGCCAGTCCACCAAATTCAAATCGCTGTCAAAATATTTTTTGTGCTGCTTGGGAAAATAAGCGCGGATCGTAGACGCGCCCCATTTAAACGAACCTTCGTCCGGCTTGATTTCATCCATGAGGATTTGAAAGAGAGCCGTTTTAACATGGTCGAGTGGACCGATGAAGGCGATTTTCTCGCCGCGTTCCGCGCGCAGGCTGAAATTGCGGAACATGGGCTTGCCGTCGACGGATTTCGTTAGGTGTTCGATTTCAAGTAAATCATTGCCGGACTCACGTTGGGGCTTAAAGACAATCGAAGGGTATTTGCGTGAGGAAGGTTTAATGTCCTCGACCGTTAATTTTTCGAGCAGTTTTTTACGGCTCGTGGCTTGGCGTGATTTGGAGGCATTGGCGCTGAAACGCGCGATGAAAGCCTGCAATTCCTTGCGTTTTTCCTCGATCTTTTTGTTGGAATCGCCTTTCTGACGCAGCGCCAGCTGGCTGGATTCATACCAAAAACTGTAATTGCCGGGGTAGAGTTGGATTTTGCCGAAATCAATGTCGGCCACATGCGTGCAGACTTTGTCGAGAAAATGCCGGTCATGCGAAACCACGATGGCCGTATTTTTGAACTCGTAGAGAAATTCTTCCAGCCAGCGGCAGGCATCCAGATCCAGCTGATTCGTCGGTTCGTCCAGCAGAAGATAGTCGGGATTGCCGAAAAGCGCCTGCGCCAGCAGTACGCGTACTTTTTGGGACGCTTTGAGTTGTTTCATGGGCACGGCGTGAAACTCTTCCTTGACGCCGAGATCCGAAAGCAGTTTGGCGGCTTCCGACTCTGCTTCCCAGCCGCCCATTTCGGTAAACTGGCTTTCCAAGTCGGAGGCTTCCAGGCCGTCCGCTTCTGAAAAATCCGGCTTGGCATAAATCGCGTCTTTGCGCTTCATGACCTCGTAGAGTTTTTTATGGCCCATGATGACGGTACTCAAGGCCGGGTATTCGTCATAGGCAAATTGATCCTGCTTCAGGATGGAAATGCGTGCGTTTTCGGGAACGGACACCGAGCCTGCGTTGGACTCCAACTCGCCGCAGAGGATTTTCAGGAACGTCGATTTGCCGGAACCGTTGGCGCCGATAATGCCGTAGCAATTGCCGGGCGCAAACGTCAGGTTCACATTCTCAAAGAGAACGCGCTTGCCGTACTGGAGGGTGACACCGCTGATAATCATCATAGATTAGTCGTGAGTCGTGAGGAATGAGTCTTGAGAAATAATACCGTCGTAAGGTCTGAGATGTAAGTCATGAGGTATAAGCCTTGAGAAGGAAAGTAAAAAAGATGAGTTGGACACAAATCAAAAGAGTTTTTTTAAAAAAAATCAGAGAACTATTTCTCCCAAGTCACTGTTTTATTTCTCAAGACTCATTCCTTACGACTCATGACTGTATTCAGTCGGAATAGACAAACTTTATAGGCAGATCCATATCCGGATGCAGGCTTTTGTGAACGGGGCAGTTTAAACCGGCGCGTTCCAGCACGGGGCGCTGGGCCAGGGGAATGCCCTTTGCCATATGGAAAGTCACGGCAACGCGGGCAATCCGGCGCGGGTCCGTGGACATTTCCTTCGTGACTTCCGCGCGCGAACCTTCCAGGGCGATGTGATGGCGGGCCGCCACAATGCCTATCGTCGTCAAGATGCAGGAGCCCAGCGCCGCGGCCACCAAGTCCGTCGGGGAAAAAGCCTCGCCTTTACCCAGATTGTCTTTCGGGGCATCGGTTGAGATCTCCGTACCCGAGGGGCCGTGCTTCAGGCGGCAGTGCAGGCTGCCTTCGTAAGTGATGTCGATTTTGACCATAAAATCTTTATTTGATGTATGCGAATGGCATAAGAGAGGGAATTGTATCAAATCCGGTCGAGAACAGCCAGAGCTTCGATGTGGGGCGTGCGGGGGAAAAAATTATACAGCTTGAGCGTGCGCACGCGATAAGAAGCGCTAAGCCGGGCAAGGTCGCGGGCCTGTGTGGCGATATCACACGAAAGATAAATCAGACGTAGCGGTTTTTGGGCCAGGACTTTGTGCAGGAGAACAGCCTCCAGGCCCGCGCGCGGCGGATCGAAAATGAGCACCCGCTCCGGCTCAATCCATTGGGCCGATCGTTCCGCGCGGCCTTTTTCAAGCCGGCAATGGGTGAGGCCGTTGGCCTTAATATTTTTTTGCGCAAAGGCCGCCGACTCGGAGTGGTTTTCAACCAAAATAGCGGACGCAAAATATTTCGCAAGGGGCAGGCTGATGGCCCCCACACCGGCGTAATAATCCACAACGTGATCCTGCGGCGTTAGAAAAGCGGCAATGTCGCGCAGGGCCATTTCAAAAACCGGCCGATTGACTTGAAAAAAACTTTGCGGCCCGCACTCCAGGGGTGTTTCCAAAAGACGCAGTGTCAGTGAGGACTGACCGGCCTGCCAAAGTTCGCGCTCAGCCCCGCGCGCATCGCCGGACTGCAGATAAATGTGCAGTCCGGCGACGGTGTGCAGGGCCGGGGACAGGCCGGCAGGCAGCGGACAGCGTTCGGTGACATACAGTGCCGCAAGCGTTTGGCCCTGCTCATTGCTTTTGACCACCAGCCGTCTGAGGGTTTTAAACGGAATCCCGGATGTTTTGAGCCATTCCAGAATCGCACGCGCGGCTTCATTGACTTCAGGCCGCGCCAGGGCGCAGGATTCAACGGGGTAAAGGTCCTGCGTGCCGCGCTGATGAATACCGAAGCCGGGGGCCTGCGGCAGGCCGCTCTCTTTACGAAGCAGGAAACCATATTCGATTTTATTGCGGTAGCCGTAGATGCCGTCCGGATTGAAAACAATGGGAGCGAGGGCCGGGTCTTTGAGTTTGCCGAGACGCGTATAGGTTTCAAGCGCGATTTGTGTTTTCCAGCGGTTCTCGGCTTCCCAGGAAAGAATCTGCCACGGCGCGCATGCCAGAAAGTGCGGCTCTAAAGGAGCGATGCGTTCCGGCGCAGATTTTTTAATTTCAGACGCCTGGGCTTCCAAGTAATTGGATTTTTCGTTCAAAACCCAGGCCGTCACTTCTTCGCCGGGGAGCGCATTCCAGACAAAACAGGCTTTGCCCCCGGCATGACCCAGAGCCTGCCCGCCATGAATTAATTTTTCGGTGTGAAGCGTAATGAATTTCACGCGGGCATTGTAACATACGGGCCGCGTGCTTTTTTTCCCGCCATGGATTTTTTTTTGTTATACTTTGCCCGATTTCCCACCCATTTTCTTGGAGATTTCTATGAAGTTGTGCATTCACGGGGCTGTCTTTTTTCTGGTACTGAGCACCACTTTATCCGCGCCGGCTGGTTTTGCGGCCCCGGCAGCAGCCGATTCTCCTGATTTGCGCGATGTCGAACAAGCGCACCAACTGGCTGAAGCCGGTAAATCCGACGAAGCCTTAAAACTTTTGGATGCGGTCACTGTGCGCAACCCTGCTTTTGGCCCAGCGTATTTTCACCGGGGTATGATTTTGCTGCGTGCCAATGAGTTGGACCGCTCGCTCAGCAATTTCAATAAAGCGCTGGAGATGGACGCAAAATTTACGCAGGCCTATCTGGGACGTGCCATGGTTTACTTCATCAAGCGCGATTTGGATGCCACAATCCGTGATTTAAATAAAGCCCTGGCGCTGGATTCCCAGCTTGCCGTTGCGTATTACAACCGCGGCATTGCCTACTCCTACCAGGAAGCTTTCGGAAAGGCGTTTGATGATCTCTCCATGGCCAAGAAATTTGGCTATCCCGTGGAAGCCGAACTCCTTGAGCAGGTTTGGGGGCTGGGGCATACCGACAGCGTTGTCGCCGAAGCGAGCGCTAAGATTTTACAAAACCCGGCAGATGGGCCGGCCTATTACAACCGTGCCGTTGCGCGTTATTACCGTAAAGAATATAGTACGGCGCTTGAAGACCTGAATCAGGCTAAAAAACTGGGCGTGGAAGTCGAAGACGCATTTTTACAAGAACTCGAATCCGTTAACAGTAAGAGCCCGGCCGTTCCTGGCCCGGCATGAACCACATGAACCCTTTTAAAAATTTCGTGAAGCCTTCTGCGCGCTGCGCCTTGAGCCTACTGGCGGCGCTGGCATTTTACAGTTTCCCGTTGGGTGCTTTCGAGGATACGGTTATGCCCGAACCGCCGCTGCGAAGTTTTGATGTGCGCGCGACCTCCACCGACTCGTATTTCATTGACGGGGACAAGGTCAAGAAAGAAGATGCCGGTGACCAGGTGGTTTATTTCGTCGATCTGCCCAATAAAAAGGTCAAACGGGTGGCGATTTACTACGCGCAGAAAAAAAAGAAAAAGGGCGAGGCCGTGGTCGCTTCAGGACTTTATACGGAGCCGGTCGAATACGCGGTGGTGCATTACAAATTTGATTTTATGAAAAACCAGCTTTTGATCAAGGCTTTGGCGCAGACCCAGAATGAGGACGGATTTGAAACTCTGGTGATCGGCGAGGACTTTGTGGCTTCTTCCATTTCAACCAAAGGTTATTTCACGCTGACGTATTATGAACGCACGGACCCCGAAGCGCTGGCTTACAAAGAACGCCAGGGCGAGGGGCAAGAAGAAGAGCCTGTGGAGGACGAGCCGGAGGCCTACGAACCAAGCGGCGAAGAGGACAATGCCGTTAAATGGGTTTCCGGAAAACTTCAGCGGTTCAATAAATGGCGGCGCCAAAAAGTGCGGGCATCGTATACGGATTAAAGTTATAATCTTTTTCACTCTATGAAGTTCAAACAATCTTATTGGCTTGCAATCTTTTTTCTTTTGGCGGCCGCCGGCTGTCAGAGCGGCCCCAAAAAACCGGTACCGATAACGCTGCCGCCCGAAGTTTGGGAAGCGGCGGCCAGTGCCGATCAGAAAGCCGCACAGCCCTCCGGAGATACCGCAAAAACAGGCGCTCCTTCAACGGAGAAAACGGGAAAGGATTTAGGTATCGTGAAAATCAAAATTGAAACCACGGAAGGCGATATTTTCGCCGATCTTTTTCAGGCCGACGTCCCGAAGACGGTTGCGAATTTTGTGAAGCTGGCACGTAAAGGATTTTATGACGGCATTATTTTTCACCGCGTCATTCCCGACTTTATGATTCAGACCGGAGATCCCGATGGCAATGGCACGGGCGGACCCGGCTATGAGTTTGACGATGAGTTTTCACCCAAGCTGCGCCACAGTAAACCCGGCATTCTCTCCATGGCCAATGCCGGACCCAACACGAACGGCAGCCAGTTCTTTATTACCGAAGTCCCGACCCCGCATTTGGACAACCGCCACTCGGTTTTCGGCGAAGTCACGCAAGGCATGGACGTGGTCCACCGGATTGCCCAGGTCCCGCGCGACCGCCGCGACCGGCCGCTTAAGGACGTGGTGATGAAGAAGGTTTCTGTTCTTGAATAAGCCGCTAAAAGAGCCTGATTTTTTTGCTCAGGCGAGGGAGGAATATGGCCGATAAAGTTCTCATGGCAAAAAACAAGTTTTTAGCCGTAGTCATTCTTGCTGTGCTTCTGGCTATGCCGGCGCCGGTCTGGGCCGTCGGTTCGGCGGGTTTTGAAAACGCTTCCTACAGCGCCAAAACGCTCTCCCAGGCTAACGCCGTTGTGGCCCGTCCTCAGGATGGTTCAACCATTCTTTTTAACCCTGCCGGTATCGGGGAGTTGCCGGGCATCCAGACCAATCTCGGTATCCAGGCGCTGGACTGGCGTATTTTTCATCGCGACAATGGGACGGGCGACTTTACCCAAAATGATTTTAAAATCATTCCGATTCCTTCGGCCTATCTGACCGTCAATCCCGGCAAAGGTTTTTTAGACGACAGGCTGGCAGCGGGCATTGCCCTGAATTCTCCGTTTGGTTTGAGCAGTTCTTTTCCGGTGGGCAGTGTTGCTAAATTTGCGGGCATCAAAAACGACTTGAAAATGGTCGCTTCCACGGCTGCGGCTTCCGTGAAAATTACCGACTGGCTGCGCCTTGGCGGTGGAGCGACTTACTACAACATTTACAAATACCGCCAGACGTTCAATTACCCCAACACGTTCATTTTAGGCGGGCTGCCGTCTCCGGATGGAAAAGCCACCACGGACGCCGACGGCTGGGGCTGGGGCTGGAACAGCGGCCTTTTAATAAAACCCTTCCGCCATCACCGGCTCGGTATGTCTTACCGCAGCCGGGCCAATGTCAAAGTTGACGGGCAGGTTCAGATTGAAGACATTGTTCTTGCCGTGGCCCAGGGTTTTCCGACTTCAGATCCATTTTTTATGACCGGCATTCATTCGGACATCGGCATTCCAGCTAATTTGACGCTGGGTTATGCCTATGAACCTTCACCCAAATGGTCTGCGGAAATGGACGTGGGGTTGACTTTTTGGAATGCGTTTAAAGACCAGGATTATGCTTTTGACCAGCCAACCGCTCTTTTGCGGGCCTTAGGTACGGTGCCGCGCGACTATGATACCACCTGGAATTTTCATTTCGGCGGCAAACGCCAGCTCAATAAAAAATGGGATGTGATGGGAGGCTTTGCTTTTTATGAGGCGGCGTCTCCCAAAAAGCATGTGGATAACTTCCTGCCGGACGCCAACCGTTATTTATGGACGATGGGTACAACGTATCACTGGACCCGTTCCATCGACCTTGATTTCAATTATTTTTTCATGCTCTTTGGTTCCCGCCATATCTCCAACCCTGAACAGGCTGCCCGCACGGGAGACAATATCGACGGCCGTTTCACAAGCATTATCCACGGCCCGATGTTCAGTTTTAATTACAAGTTTGATTTGGCCGAATAATTTCCCGCCTGATTTCTAAGAGCGCCTAACAAAACTAGCATGAACTGCAAACTCATATTCCCGGCGGACTTCTGCGTTGCGCATGTCAAAAAGTGCTCAACGGGCTATTTGAGCACGTTTCCGCGCTTTTTGCCACACGCGCCTTGAATTCCTTGGGACGATGAGTTTTCGTTAGCATGCTAGTTTTGTTAGGCGCTCTAAGCCATTTTTTCTATGGTCAACTTCCGTAAAAAATACCAAATTATTTTCGGAGTGTCTGCGGCCCTCGCCGCCGCGATTCTTTTTCCGCGCTGGATCAATCACGGTTTGAATGGCCGCTTAGCGGTGCATGTGATTACTGCCGAGGCTGCGGACCAGAATTTATGGAGCATGATCGGCGTGGGGGAAGTCATCCGGCACCGGGGGAAGATCAAGGGCTTTTCAGTGCTGAAAAAAGACCTGCCGGCGTTTTACAAAGCCCAGTCTGCTTCCGTGCGCAGCCGCGCCTGCACCGCCTGGATCCTGTCACGGTTTACCAACCTGACGCAGAGCGCAACGCATTTTGAAAATGTGACTGCGTTTGGCCCGCCGCCGTGGGAATCTTCCATGAAAAAGACCGTCAAACTCGGTGATCATCAATTTTATAAGCGAAAAAAGTCGTAAGGGAGAGAGAGTCTTGAGTCTTCAGTCGTGAGTCTTGAGAAAAGTAAAACACCTTATTTTTTTACTACTCAAGACCCACGACTCAAGACTAACAACTATTTCTGCTCTTACTCAAGACTCACGACAGAAGACTGACGACTATTTAATGATTTTGGCCATACGCGCTTCCTCGGCCGCTTTGCGCTCGGCTGCGAGACGGGCTTTTTCAGCTTCGATGTCCGCCAGGGCTTTGGCGCGCTCTGCTGCAATCGCGGCCTGAGCATCTTTGGTGGCTTGGTCGAGCCGGGCCTGTTCGGCCGAATAATCCGGCGCTGAGGACTGGGCCGGCGCACTGGAATCATACGGTGTGCCTTCCAGGCAGTTGGAGTAAGACCGCGAAATTGGGAAACCGTTGAAGTCGGGGACCCAGAACGTCAAAACATCGGTGGCGCCCGAAGTGACGCGCAGGGCGGTGCAGCCGAGACCGCTGCCAAGACCGGACATCGTGCCGATAAACGCTGGACCTTCCTGGGTCTTTTCCACGGTCTGAACCAGAATATCCACGAAACACGTCGCGACATTGACGACCCCGCGGCCGATCATGCCGCCAGCCTTGGTTCCGTACTGGTTGGATTGCGCCATGTCCCAGACGTTTTGGGATTCTTCGGCCTGGGCCGAAGCCGCAGCCGAGAAAAGACAGAGAGTTAAAATGCCCAGCAGTTTCTTCATAAAAAAGCTCCTTGCTTAACTTAAATTGTTTTTTCCAAACAAATTGATTTTTAGCCCCGCCACAGTATAGTAAAGAGCCTTCCGGCTTTCAAGCATGGCTAAAACTACGGATCCTAATTCTTTTGCGGCATTCCACCGGGCGCTTGCGTCTTTCCTGCCGCCAGCGCGCCTGTTGACGGACCCGCTGCGCACTTTAGCCTTTGGCACGGACGCCAGTTTCTACCGGCTGATTCCCAAAATGGTCATCAAAACCGAAACAGCGGCGGAAATTAGCCGGATTTTAAATCTCTGCCGTGAACAGGCCGTGTCTGTGACGTTTCGCGCAGCCGGCACCAGCCTTTCCGGCCAGGCCGTGACAGATTCGGTGCTGCTGATTGCCGGAGAAAATTGGAAAAAAATCCGGGTGCATGGCCAGGGTGAAACCGTGACGCTGGAGCCCGGCGTCACGGGCGGCGAGGCCAAT
>JAHFHF010000066.1 GCA_023247055.1 Candidatus Omnitrophota bacterium | reverse complement strand
TCCAGGATATTATGCCCCAGCGCATCGACGATCGGTTTGCCGCTGGGTTTTAAAAGAAAATTTTTGATCTTCGTAATTTTGCTTCCCAGCCGGCTGAGGCCTTTGGCAAAACCGTCTTTAAGAAATTGAAAGCCTTTCATGACAAAGCGTCCTGCAAACTTGATTCCCTGATAAAGGAGTTTTCCGAGATTGAAAAAACTTTTTCCCAGCAGCGAGACCCCTTCGGCAACCTTCGTGAAAATAAACCCAAGAGCGCTCACCACCGCATCTAAGACCGCCGTCACCACGGCGATAATGGTGCTGATGATAAATGTCACGATGGCATAAACGATAGTCACGACCTTGACAATCAGCGCCGCAATCGCCAGAAAGATCAACCAAAAGAAAGCGCCCCGCACGCTTTGCGCTTCTTTGTCAGTAATTCTTTTGGCCTGAATGACCTGCGGAAGAGCCACGATCAGATAGCCATGGCCGGAGGAGACTTCCCAAACTTTGCGGAATTCTTCGGCGGGAACCGTCACTTCTTCACCGCTTGTGCCTTTGGTCGTTTCCAGGTAACGGATTTCCGTTTCCGTCACGTGCGTGATCACCACAAAGTGGTCTTCCGCAATATGCGCAATAATCCGCAGCGAACAAGACTCAGCCGGATCAGGGCAGACCGAGGCATAAAGCGCTTTAAGATCTTCAAAGTTGTATTTCACGCCCGCAATATCCTGGCCATGGATTTTGGCAGTCCGAGATAATGCGAAAATTGAAATTAAAAGTTCCCCTTCCGTAAAACGATTGAGGGTGCCGGTGAGGATGTCGATCAAAATCGATTCTTTTGCGATGGTATTCATCGCAACATCGCTGCCCTGGGATTTGAGCATTTCCTTTAAAGACAGGAATGCGGACTGCCCGAAATGAAGATCGCGCGTCTCAAGCCAGTCTAAAATGTCTTTAGTTTCAGCAGCGTCTAACTCCACCGTCTCAGAAGCGCTGATGCCAAGCTGAGACAACCATGCCGCTCTTCCGTTTTCTGTGGTTTCGGCCAGATAAGCATTCAGAAAAGTTTCCACTGCGGAAATAATCGTCTGTTTCTGATTGAGCGAAGCCGTGTGCTCAGCGGAGGCTGTGAGCGCGCCGGCAACATGGTCCGTATCGACGGCGCCGGTTTCGCGGTAAAGATCAATCCATTGATTGATTTCATCAATCGAGGGGTCGCGCCCCAGGATTTTGCGGTAAAAACTGATAAGCACCGGCTCCATTTCCTGATGAAGAAGATGTTCTTCGAATTGTTTTTCTTCCTCATCCAACTGAGTCATCTGGCCGCTGATTTGATCTTCTACTTCGGTGCGTTTGCTTCCGACTTCAGTCGAAATTTTGGCCAGTTCCTCTTGCTGCCGCTGAATCAAATCAGCCCGTTCCCGTTCTAAACGGCTGATGTTCTCGCCAACCCCCGGCACTTCAAACGTAGAGGTTTTGCATTTTTTACCGATGCCCAAAAAACCGCGGCCGCATTGCTTAACTGTCTGATAACGCAGGGCCTGAAGCTGGGCAATGCCGTTGTCAATGGCACGCAGTCCATTCTCAACTTCTTCTTTGATCTTAAGCCTTGCGGCCTCGTCCTGCCAAGCCAGGCGGTAGAGCGCATCGAATTTTTCCTGTTCCATGCGTTCGCGCAGTTTGGCTGCATTCTTTTTAAAATCTGTTTTGGCCTTGATGACTTCGATCCGGGTTTGGTCGCCTGCATCGTTATAGGTGTAGCGGTAGAGCAGTTCGCCGGTCTCGCCATAAATCTCGCGGGCCTTTCCGGCCTCATAATAGGTGGCCACGCCGTCTATGCGCCGCGCGAATACCAGTTCATCGCCGGAGTTATAAACCGTAAGCGCCTGGATTTCCGGATCCGGCTTATGGTTTTCGTAACGCTCCATAAAACTGGCCCAGGCATTAAACTCTGGCGCCGGTGCATTCAAAAGCAGCGGAACTGTCTCAAAAACCGGTGTGCTGTTTGGCGCAATGACTGCGCTGGTTTCGATTTGAGTTTCACTTGAAAACATTCCCGTGGAGCCTCGAGCACTTAATTGTTCATTGGCTTCGCCCACCGGAAGTCCCTTAACTCCAAAAAAACTCCAGTCCTGATTGCCGGCAGCGGCCGCACGGATTTGACCTGCTCCGAATTGTTCAAAAAACGCGAGAAATTCTTCGCGTTCTTCAGCGTTCCCAAAAGTCGCAAAATTGGCATCCGAAATCATGGCCGCAACGGATTCGCCCGGCTTTATTTGTTCCAGAAATTTCTTCAAGGCAAACCGGTCTGCGGGTGAGCTCAAGGACCCGGTCTGCACATCCCATTGGCCGCCTGCTTTCGAAACACCGACGGTAAACCCGTTTGCCCCGGTGTACCGGCCGGCTTCTTGACCGTCCGAGACCATTTTAAGAATTCTTTGTTCCCCGCTGCCCTCCCGAACCAGGTCGAACGCCGTGGGATAAGAAACACCTCTAAAAACAAGCCGGCGCTTTTCAATCTGCTGATAAGCAGTCACCTGGTTTTGCGCATTGCTCGTATAAGTGAAGCCGTATTTGCGCCCGTCCATGAAATCTGCGGCGATCAATCTTTGCTGAGGATCGTAAAAATAATATTTACCGTCTTTTTCTATGCGGATTTGCTGAAAAGTGCCGTCCGGATTCAGCAGAATTTCTCCTGCTCCGCCGGCAGGATAAGCAATCTCAAAGACTTCCCCATTTGCGCTTCGGCCGCTGACCGGAAGATAATTTTCGATGACCATGATTGCGCCATCCGCAAATTGAATTTGGCCGTTTTTAATTTTTCCCTGTCCGTCGATCACAAGATTAACGGCGTGTTCGCCCGTGGCTAGTTTGATTTCAGCAGTTCCGGCCCCATCAAACAAAACCTGCGAACCATCTTGGCTTTCATAACCATTCAAACGGATCGCGCTCAAATCCGAGGCATTAAAAATTTTGTTTTTAAAATCATCCGGATCCAGGATTAGTTCCCCTTCCAGAGTTTGTGTGTATTCGATGTATTCGAAAAGATAACCGTCCTTGGTGAGATGTTTAGTCAGATCACCGTTGGCGTTGTAATACCAGGTTGTGCCACGCTCATCCGTGACCTGGGTTTCTTCAGGCGTGTAGGCGTAGTGCATGCTGTCGAGCACGCGGTTTTTGTACATGATTTCGGATGAGACTAGTTCGCCGTTTTCGTACTGGTAAGCAGTTTGGCGTTTGTCGGAGGCTGTGGACTGGATCAGCTTGCCGTCTTTGAAACGGCGCGTGTCTCCGGTGGTTGAGTCGGCAATGATGGTGATTTCTTTGCCGTCGGTGTCGAATTCGTAAGAGAAATCTAATTTACGGCCGTCGGGTTGGGTTACTTTGCGCAGGGCGCCGTAGTGGTAATTGAGTGCGGCCGATGAGTTCGAGATTGCTTCGTCGTCCGCTGAAAGGCGCGGACTCCTCGCAATGACAAAACTCTCGTGTACCCCGCTTTGCGCTAATGGCGCATCCGCGCCAGTGTTCGGAATGACGGCACTTTCTTGTGTGCCGCTTTGAGCACCTGACGCGGCGGTTGAGTATTCATTGACGGTGCCGTCGGGCAGGATGATTTTTGAAACACTGGTGCCCTCGACCGTGACTTCAGAGCCGTCAAAGCGTTTGAAGCCGGTCAGTTTGCCCGTTTCGGTGGGGCTTTGGTCTGCATAGGTTACCCAGGTAGGCAAATCGAGCATGGGGGCGAGGTTTTCATAGATCAGAGGCTTGCCGGTAGCAATTTCAGCGCCAACGGAGGTCAGGGTTTGCGATTCGCGTTTTAAATGCTGGATTTCTGAGGAGCTGATGGAAAGCAGGTTTTCCCAAAGGGGTTTTTCGACGGTCTTCAGCGCCAGATAGGAAATATCCTGAATATAAATGCGCGCCTGTTTGCCGACGCCGCCGGTTTCGCGGATCACTTCGAGCGTCATCTCCCCTTCCGTTCCTAATTTGCCATTGAGCGGAAAAGCAAAGGTTTGAGGCGCGCTGGTGGCATTTTGAAGTTGGAAATTAAAAAGCGTCGCGCTCTGCGGCGTTTTCAATTTCAAATTAAAATCCTGATTCCAATTCATGTCCGGACTTTGCCGCAGCGTGATATTCAGAAAATCATAGTCTGAAACCGTGACTGGAGAATCGGGGTGCTTAAAATAAGCGCCCAAGGTCGTGCCAGAAACATTTTGATATTGAAAAAGATAACCGGCCTGATCCTGCGGCTGCTCGCCCGCGCGCAATTGAGCCAGCAGGGGAAAAGAATTGTTCGGGTCGATGGGCGCATTAAGCGCATAGGTTTGTTCAGGCGGGGAAATACCGAAAATACTAAAGCCGCCGACGCCGGAGCGCGGGATAATCTGCAGCGGGTCTTCACGCAGGATTTCGCCTTTTTCCAGCGACCGCTCGGGTCTCTGCAAATATTCAAACAACGATTTTTCGCGCGTGACCATCACTGGCTGACCCGTAACGGAATCCGTGATCTCTTCACGGAAAGTCGCATTAACGCCTAAGAGTTGGCCCACGGCATTGACGGTATAGGTAAAGTCCGCACGGCCATTCTGCGGAGTTTCTATGGCCACAATGCGCTGGCCGCTGTAGTAAACCTTGACGCCGTTTGCCCGCTCGATCATTTGATCGCCGTACTGCTGGATATCAAACTCTGCGCCGGCAGCGGTCTTCACATGCGCGCTGAGCAGGCTTTGATCTTCGTTAAAAACCAGGTTTGAAATCACGCCGTCAGGCAGCACGATGTTATCCATGCCCCCGTCTTTGAAGTTAACGATACTGCCGCCATCAATCATTTGGAGCAATTTGCCATCTGCGCCATAGACGCGTTTGCGGTCGTTGTCTTGCAGCACAAACGATTTGATTTTGCCGCGGAAATCCTGCTCGTAATAGTAGCGGCCTTCTTCGAGCCGGCCGCGTGAAAGATCGACAATAAACGTCGCCAGGCCTTTTTCGAACAAGACCGTGCGGCCGTCGCGGAACACCCATTTGCTCAGCCGGCCTTTATGGAAATATTGAATACTTCCGTCCGCGCGTTTTAAAACGCCGTCAATCAGTTTACCGGACGAATCGATGATGAAATCTTCAAGCGATTCCTCGGCGGTGACCGTGCCCCCGCCGCCGGGCTGGTTCAGGGCCTTTTGTTTCAGCAGGTTGCGCAGCTCCGTATCGGCGTAACCGCTCAAAAGCCCCCAATCGAGCTGATTCGATGTACGCACTTTGAAGGCGGAGAGCGGGCCCATTAAGATTTGGCCCTGCGCCGGCTGGCCGTCGGGCATTTGCACAACCGCGGCGATTTCTTTCAGGGGATCGGCGGGTTTGACGATCGGGATTTGGACATACTGCCATTCGGTCGTAAGGGCCGGAGAAACATAGACTTCACCCATGCCCTTGAGTTCAAATTTAAGCCGTGTGCCGGGCTTGGTGCCTTCGCCGAGTTTGAGCGGCACGGCCAGATAGTCGTATTGCGTCAGATCGAGATTTTCGTACTGAGTCCACAACCCCACGGCATGATTAACGTCGTGAAAATCAAAGTCCAGGCGCCGCGCTTCGCCCAGCTCAGGATCCAGGGTCAAAGCGCCGCTGGCATAGCCCTGTTCGGGGGTATAAAACGCGCCTTCGGCCTTGCCTTCGTTTAGCAAGTCAAAACGTAAACCCGCGGTCAATGACCTGGCCCTATCGCCTCTGCCTGGCAGCAGGATGTATTCTTGAAACCCGAACGAACGGCCTTCAAACTCGATCGCCGTATGATGAAACTGGCCGTTGGGTGTGCTGTAATCGTAAATCCGGCCTTCGCCGTAATCGGGATCGGTGACGGTTTCGATAAAGCCAGGCCGTTTGACCAGCGGATGCGAATAGCCGTCGGGATCTTGGCCTGTGAAAAGCTGCAGGGCTGCGCCGAATTGCGGCGGCTCCGGATTTCCTTGCGCGGCGGGCGCAAGACCGAAAATCATGGATTTGTAAATGCCGTCAAACTCGTCGTCAATGCCCTGCCAGGTCAGATAATTTTTGAAATAACTGCGGCTTGTGCCCATGAACGAAAGCATAAAACTGGCCTGATCCACGCCGTAGTATTGCTGGGAAAAAACAGGCTGCGTGGTGACCGTGACTTGACCGGTCACCGGATCGGTTTGCGAAACTTCGACGAGTTTCAGCGAATCCGCATAGCCTTTCGAGGTTTTGACGCCCGGAAAAGCGCTTTCGATATTTTTCAAAAGCTGCAGGGTGTAATGCGGCGCGAGTAAAAAGGCCGAGGCTGTGCCGTAAATGGAACCGACGCGGGTTTCAAGCGGATCATCGGTCTCTGAGGCTTCCGGCATGCCCATCTTGCCGTTATAGCCCTTGCCCGGATCGCTGCCGGCCGACAAAAGGCCCGGAATGCCGTGCTGTTGAATATATTCGGCCTGCGTAACCATGAAATTTTTAAGCGCAACGTCAAACTCTGCGTATTGAGTTTCATCCACATGCATCAGCGGCCAAAACATCTGGAAAGCGCCGCCGTCCCAGGGCACGGCATTGTCAATGGTCTGGCCGTCGGCGGTGGTATAAGCACGCACAGCCACATCGAGATTTTCAATGGCCTCACGGTACTGTGGTTTAGCGGAAGCCAGCCAGATCAAACCGGGCCGGAATTCATTGAAGACGCGGTCCATATGTCCCGCAAATTGTCCTGTGCCGTCGGCATTGAACTGATAGGCCATGCGGAAACGTTTCGTGACCGGATCATAAAACTTGTCATAGCCGGTGTCTTGTTTCCAGACAATGTGATAACACTTACCCAAGATACTGTCGCGCTGGGTATTGAGCGCCGGATCATTGATGAGGCCGATTGCGCCAATCACCGAGTTTAGACTCACCGAAAGGTTGAGATTATCGCCGATTCCAATGTCGTTAAACTGGCGTTTATAGACCGTGACGGTTTCCGTTTGACCTGTGGGCAGGCCGGTTATGGAATCGAGAATAGGCCGCGTTTCTTCGGAGATGCCAAAGAAGCTAAACATACCGTTCCAGCCCGCCTGCTCCTGCACATAGACCAGGTTTTGCAGCATCTGGTCGAGTTTTTGCAGCGCCTCGTTTTTCGAAATCTTGGGCGTGACCCAATGACCGAGCGCAATGGCCGAGAGAATTTCGGCCCACATGCCGACAAGCGTGGCTTGACTGTAGGTGGATTGCTGCCCGGTCACGGCATCAAAATTGTCCATGGGAAATCCGGTCTTGGGATCAATGCCAATGCCGCTCATAAAGAAATCGAGTTGTTGGTTGACCAACTCATCGCGGTACGCGAGCTCCTGATTACTGTACCCCTTTGGCGGAATGGCTTCGAAGGTAGGCAAAGGCTCCGGGTCTTCCTGGCGCACGGCCACGATCTGGCCGTCGGGCGTGATTTGTTTGACCAATTCCCCGTTTTCGATGAAGTATTGGGTTCCGTCTTTAAACAGCAGTTCGCCCGAGAGGATATTGCCGGCCGCATCAATCGTAAGCGCCCGGAATTTAACGTTCGCCGAGTCATACTCAGCGATAAAGGCCTGGCCCTGCGGCAAGAGCGGCACCTGCGCTGCACTGAGATGGATTTCTTTTGTCACCACAAACCGCACGGGTTTGCCGCGTTCAAATTCGACTTTGCTGCCGTCCGGTAAATCGACTTTCGTCAATTCCGTGATGCGGTCTTTCAGACCTTGGGCATTTTTAAATTCGATAAAGTGGTAGGTGCGGCCGTCTGCGGTGATGAGGTTATTCGGTTTGTCTTCTTGCGCCGCGGTATCGAAAAAGAACGTGGTCACATTGCCATTGGGCTCTTCTTTGCGCACAATGTGGCCGGCGGTATAAGTTTCCTTGGTGCCGTCGGGCTTGGTGCGTATAAAATCGGTCGGGTTCTGGCCGTCCCACAAAATTTGTTCTAAGACGCTGCCATCCCCCATCTGAATTTCCTGCAGCTTTTCAGCGCTGAGCGTCAGCACCGTGCCGTCACTCAATGTAATCGACTGCAGTTTGCCCAGCTGATCGAAAATCTGTTTCAAGCCGTTGCCTGAAAGCTCGACGCCGCTAATCGCGCCCTGCGCATCGGTTTGCGTCAAAAGACCGGTCACTGTGCCGCTGCTGCTGGTCAGCGAAAGCGGCAGTCCGCCTTGAAGCTGTAGAGTCTCGCCCATGCCTGATTTCACCCGCTTCATCACTTTGTCTTTGTCGTATTCAAGTTCGAGCGAAAGCTTGGTTTCAAACGTCGTCTTGATGCTGGGATAAGAAGCAAGATTGTTTTGCATCACGGTCCACGGAATATTGTTCGTGGTTCCGGCAGGTTTTACGGAAGCAAGCTGCGAGAGATAACCCGTAACCGCCTCATTGACCGTCATAGGCGCTGTTTGGTAGAAAAATGTATTGCCGGCGGCATCTTTGTATTCGGTCAAAAAGCCGCCGGCATAACGAATGCCGGTGCCGTCAGTCATTTGGATCCAAGCCGGAGCCTGGTCTTCGTAAAGCGATGAGACGTTGTCTTCCAGCGACATCAACGCTGTAGAATTTCCGGCCTCGTCAAGCCGATAAGCAAACCGGGTCTTTGCGCCCTGAGCCGATTCGAAAGAACGCACCGTGCCGTCGGCGTCGTAATAAGTTTTTTCACCGTTGGCCGCGATTTTATAAACCGGCTTTGAATCCTTAAACAGCAGCCGGCCGCCGTCTTTGTCATGGAGCATACCGCCGGTCAAATTACCCGAAGCATCCAGCTCGGGATAAAACAATTCGTACTGGCCCGGATTTTCAACGGCTTTCAAAACGTCCTGATCGTACTTTAAAATCAAGCCATCCTCGGTGGTGACGGACAAAAGACTTTCGGGCAGCACCGGCACTGCGGGCATGGCCGGAACCGTTGGCGCCGTCTGATTCAGCGTCACCGTATGCTTGGCATAGACCGCTGGAGTGCCTTCAATGCGCACAAAAAGATCATTCACGCCAGGCGCCAGCTGCCAATTCTCCGTGCGGGCCTGTCCATTGACCGTGTAAGTGAGCGCATACGCGCTGGTTGTCGTATTTGAGGCCGAAGTGAAAACAAGAGGATTGGCCGCGAGTACAATTTTATCGCTGAAACTGGCGACTTTACCGGTTTTGTCTTTAACGAGCACTCGAACTTCTTTTTCTCCATCGCCGGCCGGAAGCGTAAGCGTTTTATTGGCTGCGAATGCCTCCCAAAAACTCCACGTCGTTCCGCCATCGCTTGAAAATTTCATTTGGTAAACGCCGGCCCCTGCATCTGAGACATTCAAATTAACCGTCACCTGATTTGAAGCTGTATACGCGTCATCGCCGTTGAGTGAAACCGTTCCTTCAGGCGGCAGCGTATCCAGCGTAATCGATTTGGAATAAACTGGGCTGGTATTGCCGGCCTTATCATAAAATTTGGCATACACAGTCTTAACGCCGTCACCCTCGGGAAGCTGATACGATTTAGAAACCGCAAAGATTTCAGGCTCGCTCCAGCTCGCGCCATCATTGGAAAAACTCATCTTGTCGCGGCCGCTGCCCCCTGTATCGTCCGACGCCGAAAGATTCAAAGTAACGTTCTGTGCAGACGCATAGATGGCTCCGGAAGCAATATTCAGCGTACCCGTCGGCGCCACCGTGTCGCGTTTGACTGTCCAGGATGTTGCAGCACTGACTTTGCCAATCGTATTTTTCGCGGTAATGCTCAAGGCGTTATCACCCTCTTTGGGTAAATTAACCGTGGCCGTCCAGGTTGTGGCGCCATCACGCGGCACAATCGGAGTGCTGCCGATCCAAAGTGAGGTATGAGCATCTTTAGTTCCAAAAAGTGTGACGGTATTTTGGTTTGAAAGATTGGGTGCCGTTATCGCCACCGCCGGTTTTGCCGGCGCATTGGTATTAAGGCCGCTGGTGCGGATATACAGCATTCCGGCGCGCGTCGCGCTCGTCGTATTCGCCTGCCCCACCCCGAAATTGATCTGTTTAATTTTGGTTTTATCAAGGGTATTTGAAATTGCCGACACGGGAATGCGCCAAAACCGCTCCGCCGTATTGACAATGTTCGTCAATGTGAAAGTATCTTTGACATTGTTGATATCGATGATTTCAAATTTAACAGAAGTATTGGGCCCTTTGAGCCCAAAGGTAAGATTGGCCAGCGTGCTGATGCTCCGGGTCTCCACCGTGGCCGTAGTGGCGTTATCGAACGAAATGGTAAATCCGGAAGAGTCGGAAGCGCCCGGCACGCTATAGCCGAGCGAAAATTGATTGGAACTGACGGCTAAGGCTGTCGCCGCCGTCGATCCGGCCGCGATATAAGGATAAGGACTGCCGCTGAGTGTGGTCACGCTGGAAGATGTCAGCCCAGAAGTGTAAGTCAGCGTGCCGCCGCGTCGAAAAGTAATGCGTTCTTCTTCTGCCGCCGTGTTATAGCGGTCCTGCTCGGCGATAAACAGGTTCAGGTCTTGCCGTGCCTGAACCTCTCTTTTTTTGTCATGATCACTTTTTTTGTCATTGCGAGCCCTGCGGTTATTCGAAGCAGGGCGAAGCAATCTCGAATCTGGATGCCGAGCGTGTTTCGCACCCGCGATTGCTTCGGCCTCAAAGGGCACGCTGCCTCGCAATGACAAAGAATGTGTGTTTAAGTAGCTGCTGTCATTCCCAACCCCGTTCCAATTGTCATACCCGATTTCGTTCTCACAGTCATTCTCTCCCACGCTCCCATTGTCATTCCCGCATGCTTCTAGCGGGAATCTAGCGCCCGCCAATCTCGATAAATACCTCTCATAACTCTGTACTTCCCCGTCATACAGCAATCCATTCTGGTTATACACATAAACCCCTTGATGCGTCAGCACATACTCTTCGCGTGGCGCTTCAACCGCCTCATTGAGATCTTGCCCGCTGGGCCCCTCTGCCGAATGCTTTCCCGGATGCGTATGCGAAACAAAATCCGCCTTTTCAATCAAATCCCTGACCGCAGGCAGCACCCCAATCTCATCTTCACTGCCTGAGGTCACCAGAACAATCTCGCCGTGCAAAACCAGCACCGCCACTTCAAACGGCAGGTCCGTCAACTGCTTCAAGTTCTCAGCCGTCATCCCCTTCACAATCACAGCCGACGCATACTCCGGCCGCAACTCCTCCATCGCCTCCTCAAAACTCAACCGTTCTGGTTCTCTAGAAGGTGCCAGGTACCTAAACTGAGTCGGCTGGTTTAGGTACCTGGCACCTTCTGCGCCTTCTGTCCCCTCTTTGTCATTCTGAGTTCGTTGAAGCATTGGCGATGGACGAAGAATCTCGTCATTGGGGTGCTTTGCCGCGTCCATTCCTTCTCCCCCTTGGGGGAGAAGGTCAGAATGAGGGGGATGCGCGGGAGACGCTTTCTCTTCGTGAGGACGATTCAGAGGATTATTATTTTCCAAAAACCCAAGCGAATCAGACACAAAAAAACCGTCCTCAGGAACTAAGGACGGTTCAACATTCTCTTCAATTGTTTTCTCGGGCTGGCCGCCTTGCAGCAATTCACTCACCGGCATCGGCTGCGCCCCGCTAGTCTCAAGCGCGCTAAAACTGATGATTACGATCCACGCCGTAATCTTTTGCCACCTTTTCTTCTTCATGGCCAGTGCCTCCCGGAACAACTTTCAAATTCGCTGTCAGAACTATAATCGCCGTTTCCGGAGGCCGCAAGGCCCGAAGCAACTATTTTTTCATTTCATCTATTTATAATAGATTTTTATCATCCATTATGTGTTTTTTGCCCTATTGCCTTTTAAAAAGTCCAGGGAAAAGTTTTAATGAGGAAAGCAATTTTTAGCGGGAAAGGAAATCTTGCTTTAACTTCTAACTTTGGCTATCAGAAGTTTGGGCGGCGGGAAGGCAGTATCTTGCTTTGTGAGCGGCGCATGGGGCGTCGGCATATTTTGCAGCACTTCCTTGGGATGAAAATGACCCCCGCAAGCAGACGGCGGATTTGTTCGTGTATCCTGCTCTTTAGCGGCGGGCTTTTTCTTGGGCGCGGACGACGAGTTTGTCTTCGAGGAAGTCAATCATGACGGCGGAACCGTCGGGGATTTCATTTTGGATCAGGCTGCGCGCCAGGCGGGTTTCGAGTTCGCGCTGCAGGAAGCGGCGCAGCGGACGCGCGCCGTAAACCGGGTCATAGCCGCTGCGTACAATGTAGTCTTTGGCACGCGGCGCGAGCTGCAGTGTGATGCGGCGGTCCGACAGGCGCTTTTCGATGTCGCTCAGGAGCAGCTCGACGATGGAGGCGATTTCTTCGCGGCCAAGCGGCTTAAAAAGCACGATTTCATCGACCCGGTTTAAAAATTCAGGGCGGAAAGCCGCACGCATCTCCGCCATAACTTTTTCACGCGCACTTTCCTGAATCGTGCCGTCTTCATCGATGCCTTCGAGCAAATGATTCGAGCCGATATTGCTCGTCATAATGATGACCGTATTTTTAAAATCCACGGTACGGCCCTGCGCGTCCGTCAGGCGTCCGTCATCGAGCAGCTGCAGCAAAACATGAAAGACGTCCGGATGCGCCTTCTCGATTTCGTCGAAGAGTAAAACAGCGTAGGGTTTGCGGCGCACAGCTTCCGTGAGCTGCCCGCCTTCTTCATAGCCCACATAGCCCGGAGGCGCGCCGATCAGGCGTGCAACCGCATGCTTTTCCATGTATTCGCTCATGTCGATACGAATTAAATTGTCTTCGGAATCAAACAGCGACGCGGCCAGGCTTTTAGCCAGCTCGGTTTTGCCCACGCCGGTCGGACCGAGAAAAATAAAAGATCCGGAAGGCCGGCGCGGATCTTTAATGCCCGCGCGGGCGCGCAGGACAGAATCGGCCACGAGTTGGACCGCCTGATCTTGCCCGATGACGCGCTGGTGCAGAATCTCGGGCAGGCGTAAAAGTTTTTCGCGCTCCCCCTGCACCAGCTTGGCAACGGGAATACCTGTCCAACGGGAAACAATCTGCGCAATTTCCTCTTCCGTGACTTCTTCGCGCAGCAGAAAATCGCTTTGCTCGCGGCTGGCAAGCCGGGTTTCTTCGGTCTTGAGTTCTTTTTCAAGCTGCGGCAGACGGCCGTGGCGCAGTTCCGCCGCTTTGGCTAGATCATAATTGCGTTCCGCAGCTTCGATTTCCAATTTGACCTGCTCCACTTTTTCGCGCAGGCTGCGCAGCTTCTGAATGGTCTGTTTCTCGGCGTCCCACTGCGCGCGTTTCGTACGGACTTGTTCCTTCAAATCCGCTAGTTCGCGGGCCAAAAGCTTAAGCCGCTCCTGGCTGGCCTTGTCTTTTTCTTTTTTGAGCGCCGCTTCTTCGATTTCCAGGCGCATCACTTTGCGCGTAACTTCATCCAGTTCTGCGGGCAGCGAATCGATTTCGGTCCGGATCAAGGCGCAGGCTTCATCCATCAAATCAATGGCTTTGTCCGGCAGAAAACGGTCGGAGATGTATCGGTTCGAGAGAACCGCGCTTGAGACCAAGGCAGCATCTTGAATCGTCACGCCGTGATGAATTTCAAAACGCTCTTTCAGGCCGCGCAGAATGGAAATCGTGTCTTCAACGGTGGGCTCGTTGACCATGACCGGCTGAAAGCGCCGTTCCAAGGCCGGATCTTTTTCGATGTATTTTTTATATTCATCGAGCGTCGTGGCGCCGATGCAGTGCAGTTCGCCGCGCGCCAGCATGGGTTTGAGCATGTTGCCGGCGTCGATCGCGCCTTCGGCTTTGCCGGTACCGACAATGGTGTGCAGTTCATCGATAAATAGTAGAATGCGGCCTTCGCTTTTTTTAATCTCAGCCAGCACGGCTTTTAAGCGTTCTTCAAATTCGCCGCGGTATTTGGCGCCGGCCAGCAAGGCGCCCATGTCGAGCGCAAACACCGCGCGGTCTTTCAAGCCCTCGGGCACGTCGCCTTTGACAATGCGCTGGGCCAGGCCTTCGGCAATGGCGGTCTTACCTACACCCGGTTCGCCGATCAAAACCGGATTATTTTTGGTCTTGCGCGAAAGAATGCGGATCACACGCCGGATTTCTTCGTCACGGCCGATGACCGGGTCGAGTTTGCCCTTGCGCGCTTCGGCCACGAGTTCGCGGCCGTATTTTTCGAGCGCTTCATAGCTAGCTTCGGGGTCCGCGCTGGTCACTTTTTGATTGCCGCGCACGGTTGTCAGCACGCGCAGAAAGCTGTCGCGCGTGATGTGGAATTCGTTGAAAATTTTGTGCGCCGCCGTGTCTTTCTTCTCATCCAGAAAGGCCAGCACCAAGTGCTCGACGGACACGTATTCGTCCTTGAGCGACTTAGCCTCCTGCTGGGCGCGCACCAGGAGCTGGTTGAGGCGCTGGGTCACATAGATTTTGCCGGCTTCGGTGCCCGGCCCGGAAACGCGCGGCAGGCGGCCCACTTCTGTTTCCAAACGCTGTTCAAACGCGGTCTTGGATACGCCCATTTTTTCAAGCAGGCGCGGAAAAAGCCCGTCTTCCTGCTGCGTCAGTGCCAGTAGCAGGTGTTCGCCATCCACTTCCACATGGCCGTATTCCACGGCTTTTTTCTGGGCCGTCGAAATGGCTTCCTGGGATTTAAGCGTAAATTGAGATAGATCCATAGCTATTTAACTTCAAAGTTTATGCCAGGATTTGAAGGTAGAATGAGGGTGAAATCATAGAGAGGTGCGCCAAAAAGATACAGAGGAACCGAAACAAAAAGTGCCCAGGCACCAAAACTAATTTTTTAAAAAATCCCTGACCCGAATTAAACCGAATCACTAACGATCATAAATATCGCGGCAATGTCCGATGCGCAAGATATAAATAAGAATTTGCTTTTCGGCAATTTTATAAATGACACGATAATCACCCCACCGATACCGGTAATAACCACGAAATTGCCCGGTAAGCGGCTTGCCTAACTCGTAGGGACTCTGCCTAAGATAGGTGTCAATCCGGTTGAGGATTTTGCGAGCAACGGCCCTATCAAGGGCCTTCAGGTCCTTCTCAACTCCGTCAAGATAAACAACTTTATAAACCAAGCCGCGCTCTAAGTTCTTTACCCGAAATCACCTTTGAAGACGGTTCGTTAAAGCGATCCTTGGCAATCTGCGCATCGGCATAATCTTCCAGATAATGTTTCAATGCCGCTTCAACGTAAAATCTTTCACTGCGGTGAGTGGCCTTCGCAAGGCCGGAAAGCCTTTTCGCAAGCGCAACCGGCAGTCTAAACGCTTTTAATGTGGTCATGCTCAACCTCCCTTTGTTGAAAGTATAACATTGTTATACAACGAAATCAAAAAAATAATATCGGTGCTGGCAGTGCCGGGTTTAGATTAGACGGGGCACCTGGGGCACCGGTACGCCTTAGGTACAGTTCTCAAAGCCTCTCGATCTCTCGCACAAAATCCTGCACTGGAAGCACTTCAACCCCCGATGCGGATTTGTATTTTCTCTTGCCCGCGTACACAAGCATCGAACGTTTCAATTTCACACTATCCCCTAAGGCCGAAAGGCCGGCAAACCATTTTTTTTCAGGCTCGGTACCCGACTTGGCTTCGATCGCAATTAAGTCTTTGCCCCGCCGAAGCACAAAATCAACTTCCACTGAATTCTTCCCTGCGGACCAATAAGAAATTTGATCGTAATCAAGCCGGCCGAGTTCGCGGCAGGCTTTGAGCGTTTGCGCGATAAAGCCTTCAAACAAAGCCCCCTTCTCCTCGATCGCAAGCCCCTGCAATTGTCTCTTTGCCGCCCTGACAATGCCGGAGTCACCCCAGTAAAGTTTGGGATGTGCCCTCTGGCGAACCCTCAATTTATTTTCATAGGCGGGTATTTGAAACGCAATCAGCGTATCTTCCAGAATCTGCAGGTAGCCCTCAACCGTCGAACGGGCAACGCCGCAGTCTCTGCCGAGCGCTTCCACGTTAATCACCTGCGCGTGAAAAAGAGCTGCCACCGGCAAAAAGCGGGCAAAGCCAGGCAAGTTTCTGACAATCGCCTCAGCCTGGATTTCTTCTTTCAAATAAAGCTGCAGGTACGCCAAAAGCTGCTCTTGGGGATTGATGGCATTCCAAATAAGCGGGATTGATCCGTAACGCAATACCGGATCAAGCGAAAAGTCATCGCCAAGCTCTTGCGGAAGCAGCGGATGCATCCATTTCTGGACGGCTCTTCCGCCCAAAAGATTCACTCCCGATCGCCGCAGCTTCCGGGCGCTTGAACCTAAAAGGGCGAATTTGATTTTTTTTTCTTCGATAAACCGGTGGACTTCATTCAGGAGCTGCGGCAGCCGCTGAATTTCATCCACAACCACCCATGTTCCGGGTTTCACCAAGGACAAATCTTCCCCGAAAGCCTGCGGTTTAGATAGGTAAAGCTGGTAAAGACTTTCATCAAGCAGATTAACGATTTTAGCGGCTTTGAATACGTGTTTGACAAGAGTGCTCTTGCCGACCCCCCGCATACCAAGTAGAAAAAAACTTGTCTTCGGCGCCTGAAAAAGCCGCGGATAATTTTTCATACATTCCCTTCATTCATCAGCTTGCCGTGAATTATGCCTCATTTTACACGGCAAGTCAAATAAAAGAGCGGGGGACACCCGGGGGGCCTTGAACGCTGGATGCTATTTTTCAACAGGAATATCGAGGAAAACAGTATCTTGGCCGTCAAAAGCCGGGGTAAAAACCGCATAAACTTCGCTGGCGGAATGAGAGCGATTTTCGACCCAGTGCGGCGTGCCGCGCGGGATATCAATCACATCGCCCGCGCGAACTTTTATTTTTTCGTTTTCAAGGTGCATCAGGGCCTTGCCTTTGAGCACGAAGATCGTGAGGTCATGGCGCTGGTGGACGTGCGGTTTTTCGGCCGTATTGAGCCGTACGATCTGGAAGCTGGCATCGCGGGTTTCGCGGATCTTGCGGATGGCTAAATCGCTTTTGCGTTCGGCTTTAATCCATTGGACTTTTTTAGTCACTTCGCCCGGTTGAACCAAACGGCCGATCCATTCGCCGCCGAGGCTCAAAGCCGATAGCAGCAAGCCGGCGGACAACACGAAAAAAACAGATAAGAGGCGTTTGGACATAGAATGGTGAATAGTGGTTGGTGACTGGTGATCGGTGATTAGAGATTGAGACGGTTGCCCCCTCACCCTGCCCCTCTCCCCAAAGGGAGCGGGAAAAAGACGCTCGTGATTTGGTTAAAATATCCTCATTAGAGTAGTGACCTTCACCAGTCACTAGTCACTAGTCACTAGTCACGGGTCACTCATGCCTCTCTCTCCCCTGCTATGATACAATCTTTCTCCCTATGATCAAGTTGAAATCCCTGACCCTCAAAAGTAAAATTATCCAATCGCCTATGGCCGGCTGCACGGACCTCGCTTTCCGCCTGATCGCGCGCGCCCACGGCATGGAATTCGCCTTTCTGGAAATGATTTCTGCCGATGCGCTGGTGCGCAAAACCTACAAAACATTCGAACTTATGAAAAGTGTTGAAAGTGACCGGCCGCTCGGCGCCCAGCTGGTGGGCTGCAATGCCCAGACCATGGGTGAAGGCGCTGAAATCCTTGAAGGCCTGGGCTTTGATTTAATCGACATCAACTTCGGCTGCCCTGTGCCGAAGATCGTCTCTCCGGGCGGCGGTTCGGCGATGCTGCGTGAGCCCGACAAAGCGCGCGACATTTTCCGGGCCATTATCAGAAAAGTTAAAACGGTTCCGGTCACGGTCAAAATGCGCAAAGGCTATAACGATACCTCAGGCGATGAAGCCGTGCGTATTGCCAAAATCGCCGAAGAAGAAGGCTTGTCCGCCGTAACCGTCCACGGCCGCACGCGCGCGCAGGGTTACAGCGGAACGGCGGATTGGGAAGCGATCGGTAAAGTCAAAGCTGCGCTTAAAATTCCGGTGATCGGAAACGGCGACGTCAACTCCGGAGGAGATGCGCTGAAACTTATGGCGGTGAGCGGCTGCGACGGCGTCATGATCGGCCGCGGGGCGCTGGGAAATCCGTGGATTTATAAAAATATCGAGGGCGCGTTAAACGGCGCGGCCGCGGAAAAACCAGCCAACTTTGAGGCCCGCAAAAAAGTGGTGCTGCGTCACCTTGAACTGGCCATTCAGACGGAAGGCGAACGGCTGGCTTATCTCAAATCAAAACGCATGATCTGCTGGTACTTTACACACTACCCGGGCTCGCATGAGTTCCGCGCCAGCGTCAACCGCGCCGGGTCCCTCCATGAAATGCGTGATTTGATCCATGCCTACCATCTGCCGCCAGGAACGCCTGAGCCTGACTTCATGCTTGCCCAGTGAAGTGGGGGCCGTGGATTTGAGTTTCAACTTTTCGGATCAAAGTTTCGTTGTTAAAAGGCTTTGTGAGAAAATCATCCGCACCCAGATTGAGTATCTGATCCCGGCTCTCGTTTCCCGATCCTGTAATGGCCAAAATCCGGGTTCTTTGAAGGGCTGGGAAATTTTTTATAAATTCTAAGCTACGAATAAATTGGCAAGCTTGAAAACCATTCAATCCAGGGAGATTCAGATCGAGAATAATGAGGTCAGGCCCAAACCCGCTGGCTATCCAACCTGCATGAAACCCTTCTCCTGCCTCTTCAATGAATATGTCCGGAAAATGCTTCTGTAAAATAGCCCGGATAAGGTGCCTGATATGAGTTTCATCATCCACGATCAAGATTCTTGTCTCCTTATTTTTTAGCCTCACGGGCCACCTCGTATTCCCGGATGGCCCGTATCAATTCTCCGGAATTCTCCAATGCCCCCAAATACCGAACGGCTCCAGCGGCTAAACTTTTGGCACTATAATCTAGACCTGAATTTGAATAGACCATAAGCGGCACACTCGGTAAATGCTTTTTCACTTCGCGGATAAAGTGATCACCCGCCATTTCGGGACGTTCATAGGCCACAACA
>JAHFHF010000065.1 GCA_023247055.1 Candidatus Omnitrophota bacterium | reverse complement strand
TCAAGATTTTTACGGGCCGCCGCAACTTGGGCCGGCATCGTGCCTGAAGCCGGAACGGCAAGCGGACTGTTTCTCAGCGCCAGCCCGGACGTATCGGTTCCCAGCAAGGTCAGCACTTCGCCATATTGTTTGTAGAGCAGTTCTTTTTCGGACAGCAGGTCTTTTTTCTCGCCCGAGATTTCGTAATATTTTTTCGCTTCAATGCGGCGGATTTTCTCAAGCTGCGAAAGATCTTCATCGACAAACGGCAGCATCGCCAATGAAAACTGGCGGTCTTTCATGCCGAGTTCGGATTTCCAAGAAAGCAGCTGCGCCCTTTCTTCCTGCAGACGGCCCTTTTCGGCTTCGAGGCTGGCGGCCCAGCGGTCTAGCGCGCGCTTTAAATCTTCCGAAGGGTTCTTGGCCAGCAACTTCTGTTTTTCTTTGAGTTTTTTGTATTTTTCTTTGAGTTCTTGCTCGCGCCGGTTCAAATCATCGCGCCGGGCTTCGATGCTTTCTTTTTTGTTTTTATCCACGGCTTTGCGCTTCTGCTCCAGCCGTTCGATTTCACGCTTGAGCGCGCCGCGTTCAAGGTCACTGCCTTCCTCGCCCAGGGCTTGCAGGTTGCGGCGTGCGTCTTCCAGTTCCTGATCCACCTGCGTCGTCTGTCCTTTGATGAATTCCACGGGCTGTTGGAGCGCCCGCATACGTTCACCGGCCTTGACACCCCACTTGGTGGACGGATAGCGTTTGGTCACGTCCGTGTAATAAATCAGCGCACTTTCAAGGTGCTTTTGCTTTTCGTAGTAATGGCCGATGCGGTAGTTTTTCTCAGCATTCTTTTCATCAATTGCCTGGCGCAGTTTAGCGGCCTTTTCGGCTTCTTCGGACGTGCCGTACCGGCTCAGGTATTTATCCACATTGCTGGCAGCCTGATCCAAAGCACGCTCGTCACGGAAGGCCGCGGCGGAGTTAAGAAAAGACGTCTCCGCCAATTGATAGCGGGCCTCAGGCACAAATTCACTTTGCGGGTATTGTTCAATCAGATATTGGAATGCTTCCATGGCTTTTCCAAACTGATTGGATTTTTTGCGGGTCAGACCTAGACGAAACTGGGCTTCATCGCCGTACGGGCCATAAGGCGATGTCGCGACAATGTGCTCAAAAACCTGTGCGGCGCGCGGCAGTGACGGCAGAATTTCAAGCCCCATCCATTTAGCTTTTTTGCCAGAGAAAAATACATTGCCGATTTTGAATTCACGCTCCATGACTTCTTCAATGCGGTCGCTGTGCGGATAAGATTCCACCAGATCTTTATAGGTCTGGAAAGCACGCCAGAAATCGCCTCTTTCTTCATAAATCGTGGCGCGCCGGTACTGCGCTTCCGAGGCCACGCGGGCCGCCGGATATTTCTTGATCAGATTTTCAAGCTGCTTGAGTGCTTCATCCAGATTTTTCTCTTTGTAAAATTGCATGGCGTAGTCATACTGCTCTTCCGCAGAATCTTGACTAGCGCCTTCGGGATTGACGAATTTTCCCTGCTCCGGCGACCAGACCCAATAGGCCTGGGCCGCACTTTGACAGAGCAGTAAAACAAAAAGAAAGCCTGCGATCTTGTGAAGGTTTTTTTTCATAACTTATGATTTTGCCTCGCTTTGCGAAGAATTTGAGAAATAGTAGCATGCGTTCTTTCGGGTGTCAACGCCGCAAGCAAATTTAGTTTCGGCCTTTAAAGCAGCTTAACTTGTTGCCCAGCATAGAATTGCAGCCAAATCTCACCTGCTGAATTGGGCAGGATTTTGCCCGCCTGGCCGAGGAAAAAAGCCTTCGGGTTCTGCGGGGAGCCGCTGGAACCCGGCAAAGTTGCCGGAGTCTGCCCGCTGAAAATTAAGACCGGCGGCCGGCACAGGCCGCTCAGCCGGACACGCCAGGCCTCAGCGGCCGGATGACGGCTAGCCGCCGGGCCATACAGAATCACGATCGAATGCGGCTTGAGCCGGCTCTCGAGGGCTTGCTGCGTTTCGCGGTCAACCCCGTTTACCATAAAAAAATGCGGGCCATCTTTGATGTGAATCGTGATCAGCTTCCAAGCCGTACGGCTGAAAAACGCCCGCACGCTTACGCGTTTGGTATCCACGCCTTGCTGCAGGCTCAACCGTTTCCATTTGTTTTGTAAACCGGGCAGAAAATTGACCGGCGGCCGGAGCGGCAGCGGGCCCCAGATGTTTTTAATTTTAATTTCCTCCTGTAAACGCACGAGCACGTCTGCGAGGCGCCCCGGATAGCTGGTAAGAATTAACCCGTCAATCCGCATCAAGCCTCGCGACCGCAAATACGGCAGCACAATCCGTCCCGTTTCATTGGAGGGGAAAGACCTGCCCGGATTAATCAGCCAATGGTTCGTTCCGGCTTGGAGATGCGCAAGCGGCTGTTGGGCGCCGGCCAGAAAAGTCACGCTCCACGGCGCTGACGAACCGGGCAGCCAGAATAAAACTCCAGCCCCAAGCCATCCGGCCAGAACGGCGGCGCGTACCCTGTGAAACTGCTGCGGAAAAAAACAACTGAGGCAAAACCAACTAGTTCCCCAGGCATAGTAGTGCAGGATTTTCCAAATCTCCGGCTGGGCCAGCAGGCTCCAACCCCACGGCCAGCCCGCCATGAAGCGAATACCTGCAATTCCTGCCTTTAAACACAGAGTACTCAATGCCGCGAAAAGCCAGCCCAAAAACGGTATTCCCCCGCTCGCAAGCGTTCCCATGCCGGTAAGCAAGGCCAGATTAAAAAACGGAATGGCCCAAAGATTGGCCGGCAGCGCCGTCCAGGAAACCATGTGAAAATGACTCGCCGCGGCCGGCAGAGTTCCCGCAAGCAGGAACGCTGCGGCTCTTAGATGTTCCAGCAGCGCCGGCAGCGGCGGCAGATAGCGCAAAATCAAAAGAAGAAAAACCGATAAAAACGAAAGCTGAAACGAAACGCTCTCGAGCGCAAGCGGCTCGCGCAGGAGCAGCACCAGCGCGGCCCATGCCAAAAGATGAAGAGCGCGGCTTTCACGTTCAAAAATAAATCCTGCATACGCCGCGGCCCCCATCAGCGCGGCGCGCTGAACCGGCAGGCCGCTGCCGGCCAGGACCATATACACGCCTGAAAAAATCAAAGCTGTCCATGCCGCGCGGCGCGGTGATTTCAGCAGGAGTAATCCCAGACTATAGACGGCCGCTGAAAAAACATTCATGTGCAACCCGCTGATCGAAACCAGATGCGCCGTACCGGTGCGCATCATCTGGCGCCATAAGTCTTCTGGAAATTGGCTGCGCAGTCCCAATAGCAGGGCTTTTAAGAGTTCGGCATACGGCATCGTTTGCGGCGTGTCTTGCGAAACGTCAAACGCTTGATCAATGCGCCCCGCCAAATTTTTACGCGTCCGCTGAATGGCTGCGTTTAAGGATTTGGAACTGCCGGGTTCAATCACGCGCATGGACGCCGGACCCAAGCCTGAAAAAATAGCGAAGATTCCCTGTCCGGCCAGATAATGCCCGTAATCCATCTCCCCAGGATTGCGCGGGGCCCGGGGCTTTTGAAGCCGCCCGAAAATGCGGATGCGGTCTCCGGGATCCGGCACGTCTGGCGGATTCACCAAAAAAACCTGGATTCGTCCTTCAACCTTCCGGATATGCGCCGTTGAGAATTCGATACAATCATCTTCCAGTGAGAGAAGCCTTTCAGACGCGAGAACGAAACGCACACGGCTGCGCCGTCCATTCAGACTTACCGCGGGCAGATCCTCGACCACCCCTTCCAGACTGGCACATTCCAGCGGCACCCGCTCTTCCACGCTGAATGCCGGACGTTCTACCGTTTTCTGGACGCAACTAATACCGAGCCATGCCATCACCACCGCAGACATCAGCAAGCGGAGCTGCTGCCGTGCAAAAATAAAAAGTCCCAAGGCTGAAACCGCTGAACTTGCAGCGATCCACAGCGCTGCATCCGGACTGTACTGTTCCGCTGAAATTCCTGCCACCAAGCCTGCCAGCAGCCAAAAAACCAGATAGGTCATGACGATTATTATACATAATATTTATGTATTATTTATATAATTATTTCTCCATTTATTGGGCTTTTTCCGAAAGAACGTGCTGTGCAGGGAAGGTATAAAAAGCGGGAGCCGATTAAGCGCGGGTGCGGAATTCGAAGACTTTGCCGTCTTTGCGGTTTACTTCCACCGTAAATGGGGTACGGCGCTCGTAGGAGCAGCGTTTGCGAATGCCGGTATCAAGATCCGTAATCGTCATGGACCCTTTATAGCGCTCAAGAGCCGTGAGCGTAACACTGGCGCTCTTGTCTTCATCGCCATTATTGACCAGCACTAAATAATAAACGTGATCACGGCGAAAAAGTGCCGTTGTCACATCTTTGGTTGGCGAATAGCAGGCGGTCTTGATATCAAAATAGCGCAAAATTTCAATAATAACATCGCGTGAAGGTTCAATGCCCAGGTGCAGAATCTTGCCTTTGCCGATGGATTTAAGATAACCGATGGTTTGTTTGCCATAGGTGCCAAGATCAGCCTCGATCTTCTGCCCATCCACGGCCCCAAAGGAAAAAACAGAACTCGTCACTTCCAAAAGCGGGCGTGAAGAGCCAAGCCGGAAAGAAAACCGCCGTTTAAATTCAAACAAAATACGCTCAGGGTCTTCGAAACCCGTCAAATTGTAATTGCGGAAACGATCGTCTTTGCGGGGATAATCGCGGAAAGCGATCAGAATACCACCCTGCTCCACGTATTGGCGCAGATTTTCATGTCCCTGAGTCTCCAGCCATTGGTTTCCCGAATAAAAAAGCACGGGTTGTTTACAGGGCTTCAGGCGGGGATCATAAACATCATAATCCACATCCGCCTCATAGAGTTGAACCGCAATGGGACTGTTATGGGTCAGCGTGCGGGCCGCATGCTGGATGGGAATAAACGTAATGGCAACATTGGTCAACTTTGTCAGCGTGGGCGGCTGCATCTTTTCATAGATGCGCACCAAATCCTTAAAAACCTTGAACAGTTCTCCCCGTACGCGTCCCCATTCATTAATCGGCGACATATACCAATTGTCACGATTGACCAGCATATACCAATTCCAGCCGGCAACACCGGCCAGGATTGCACTTAAAACCAGCAGGCGGTAATGATTCGGGGTCAAAACGCCGGTTTCATAATGCCGCGCATGCCAAACCCCCGAAGCAAATTCAGCAATAAACGGAAGTTTTGAAACACTGCTTAAATAGCGTATTTTGTCCGTGATTTTCCGGTGCTCATAACGGTCCTCGGAAAACTCCGCCAAAGGATAAAGATCCAGGCCGATCAAATCACAGGCCTTTTGCATTTCGATCCAATCATGGGCGTAAAAGAAAGGATAAAGATTGAGGTAGATCGGCACATCGATCCCGAGCCTGCGGTATTCTGCGACAACCCAATCCGCGACCTTGCGCGAATAAAAATATTTAAACCGGAAATAATCAATGTTGCGCTGGAGTTCTTTGTCGCCCTTCAGCGGCAGACCGGTTTCGCCCTGAAACATGGTGGCAATGAATGCATTAACTTCTTTGAAGGATTGATACGAAGTGCCCCAGCAGTCGTTTAATTCTTCGAGATTATCGTGATAAAGTTCGCGGATGTATTGTTGAAAAAGGCCGGGCTTGCCGTCAAGGCCGTATTGGTGGCCAAAGACATCCGGCCAAGGGTCAATTTCGTTGTCGGCCTGTAACAGAAAAATATGCCCGCTTTTGCGGCTGGCCAGAAAGGGTTTGATAATTTTACAGACTTTTTCGAGATAACGGCTGGCGTATTCTAGAAACTTGGGATGAAGCCGGTGGTATTTGTAGACATAGGCCGGCACACCATCATTCGGCCATTCGCTGTAAATGTAAGGACCAGGCCGGATGATGACCCAAAAGCCTTCGCGACGGGTCAGTTCTAAAAATCCCTGAAGATCGCGGCCGGGGTCGGTCTTGCCATGAAAGTCAAGTTTGCCGCGCTCGTATTCATGGTAGTGCCACGGAATGTAGGTCGAAATGACCTTGAGCCCCATTTCACGGACCCGATCCAGAATTTCTTTCCAGTAATTTGGATTAAGCCGCCAATAATGCACTTCGCCGGAAAGAATAGGGACTTTCTTCCCGTCGACATAAATCATACTGTTTTTAATCCGGACTTTTCTTTTCATGCGCTTTACGTGTTGGTTTTCAACCGGCTAAAACGATATTGACCGTCCGTCCTGGGACCACAATCACCTGTTTCACCGACTTTCCCTCCAGCCATTTTTTGACCTGAGGGTCATTTAAGGCCTGTTCTTGGACTGATTCGCGGGGTGTTTCTTTAGCAACGACCACTTTCGCGCGGACTTTACCCTGAATCATGACCGCCATTTCAACCGTGTCCTCAATCAGATACTTTGAATCATACGCCGGCCACGGGGCATAGGCAAGGGGCTCGGTATTTCCCAGCCTGTGCCAAAGCTCTTCCGCCATATGCGGTGCAAAAGGCGCCAAAAGCAAAACAAAACTCTGAAGCATGCCTCGGGAATGGTTTGCGTCTTTCAACGTTTCGTTAAGAAAAATCATCAACGCGGAAATGGCGGTGTTGAGGCGGATTCCCTCAATGTCCTCCGTCACTTTTTTAATGACCGCATGCAGCCGCTTCAATTCTTGAGGATTCGGTTCACGGTCCTGGATCGCGGGATTCAGGCCTGATTCTGCAATCAAAAGCCGCCAAATACGCGCGAGAAAGCGGTGCACGCCTTCAACCCCTTGATTGGACCAAGGCTTTGTCTGTTCCAGCGGCCCCATAAACATTTCATAGAGCCGTACGCTGTCGGCCCCATAGCGATGGATCAAATCATCGGGGTTGACCACATTCCCCCGCGACTTCGACATTTTCTGATTGTCTTCGCCCAGAATCATGCCTTGATTGACCAGCTTTTGAAAAGGTTCCAGTGTTGAAACAACACCCAGGTCATAAAGAACTTTGTGCCAAAACCGCGAATAAAGCAGATGCAGCACCGCATGCTCGGCCCCGCCGACATACAGGTCCACATTCATCCAATGTTTTTCACGCACAGGATCAATGAGCGCGTCGGAATTGCGCGGATCGATGTAACGGAGGTAATACCAGCAGGAGCCCGCCCACTGCGGCATAGTGTTCGTTTCACGGGAAGTTGTTTGCCCGCCGCATTGAGGACATTTTGGATTTCCCCACTCGTGAGATGCCTTTGCCAGCGGCGGCTCTCCATCCCCCGTTGGTTTAAAATCCAAAAGTTCCGGCAAGGTGAGCGGCAAATGCGGCTCGCACACAATCCCGCACTTTGCGCAATGAATGACCGGAATCGGCTCTCCCCAGTAACGCTGACGGCTAAAAATCCAGTCGCGCAGTTTATATTGGACGGATTTTTTACCAAGCCCTTTGGATTCCAGCCAAACTGCGATTTTTCCTTTAGCCTCATCACTTTTAAGTTCGTTGAGCGAAAAAGAACCATCAGGCGTTGCGGAGTTAAAACAAATGCCATTGCCTGTAAATACCCGCTCAGATTGCTTCGCCCCTTCGGGGCTCGCAATGACAAAAGACGAAGTATGAACGTCCCCGGACTCCACACTTCCTCCTTTGTCATTGCGAGGAGACTGCCAATCTTTACCGGCAGACGACGAAGCAATCTCGGGCTTGATAACCTGAACAATCGGAAGATCATATTTCTGCGCAAATTCAAAATCGCGCTCATCATGCGCGGGCACAGCCATGATCGCACCCGTGCCATAGCTGATTAAAACGTAATCGGCAATCCACACTGGAATCTTTTTGCCATTAACGGGATTAACAGCGTAAGCGCCGGTAAAAACGCCCGTCTTATCTTTGGCCAAATCCGTGCGGTCAAGGTCTGACTTCAGCGAAGCTTTCTGAATGTAGTTTTCAACGGCTGTTTTTTGGTCTGTGGTCGTAATCTTGCGTACCGCAGCATGCTCCGGCGCCAAGACCATATACGTGGCGCCAAATAAAGTGTCGGGACGGGTCGTGAAAACACGGATGACCGGCTTGTCATTCCCATCCTCTTCCCCGATGTCATTCCCGCTTTTTCCCCCCTTGTCATCCTCGCTCTTTCCCCCCTTGTCATTCCCGCATGCTTTTGGCGGGAATCCAGCTTCCAGATCCCCGCCTCCGCGGGGATGGATTTCCGTCACAAGGCGGAAATCCACTTCCGCTCCAATAGACCGGCCGATCCAATTGCGCTGCTGTTCTTTAATAGGCTCGGGCCAATCCAAAAGATTGAGATCGGACAGCAGGCGTTCGGCATAGGCCGTGATTTTCAGCACCCATTGGCGCATTGGTTTCCGGACCACCGGATGACCGCCGCGCTCACTTTTGCCATCAATGACTTCTTCATTGGCCAGCACGGTCCCTAACGCGGGACACCAATTGACCGCAATCTCAGCTTCATAGGCAAGCCCCCGCTCCAAAAGTTTGGTAAAAATCCACTGCGTCCAACGAAAGTAATGCGGGTCTGTTGTATTGACTTCGCGGTCCCAATCGTAGGTAAATCCAATTTGCTGGATCTGGCGGCGAAAATTATCAATGTTCTTTTGGGTTGTCGCGCGCGGATGCGTGCCGGTTTCAACGGCATGCTGCTCTGCAGGAAGACCGAAGGCGTCCCAGCCAATGGGATGCAGGACGTTAAAACCGCGCATGCGCTTGTAGCGCGCGATAATGTCGGTCGCGGTATACCCTTCCAAATGACCCACATGCAGGCCGGACCCGGAAGGATATGGAAACATATCGAGGACGTAATACTTAGGTTTATCGCCGCCGGGCTCGCCGGGATTGGGGGTGCGGAAGATTTTCTTCGAGACCCAAAAGTTTTGCCATTTGGGTTCGAGTTCATCAAAAGGATAGGCTTTAAATCCAGTGGCCATAGATTAGTAATGAGCCGTGAGGGATGAGTCTTGAGTCAAAGGCAACAGAGCTCTTGCTTGTTGCTTAGAAAATGCGGAGGGAGAGAGTCGAACTCTCACGCTCTTGCGAGCGCTGGATTTTGAGTCCAGTGCGTCTGCCAGTTCCGCCACCCCCGCACGAAGGACAAGAGAAGTGTTCTAAGTGCAGAAGATGGCGCACTCGGCGGTTACATAAAAGTTGTGGACCGGAGGGGAGTTGAACCCCTGACCTCCACAATGCCATTGTGGCGTTCTCCCAACTGAACTACCGGCCCGCGAAGACGATTACACGGAGTAAGACCGGCCGAGAACTAACGCCATCTTCTGCAAAAGTCAAAAATTATAAGCGATTCATCACTTAAAGGGAAATCAAAAAAAAGGGGGCAGGTTAAAAGAGCGTCTCGGGGCTGAGCGGAATGCCATCCTGCTCGCCAGGTAAAAAAACCAGGACCGTATCTGTCAAACCGCTGAATTCGCGCGCTATCATTCGAAAGGTCCCATCAAAAAACCCAGCCGTATGCCGGATCACGGGACGGCCTTCGCCTTGGTGGTATTGACGAATGGTCAGCGGAATTTCCAACGGCGCGCCTAGGATGTTCTTCAGGCTGCGCGTCAGGCCGCTTTCGAGTTTTTCCTGATACTCGTCCCCGGCCAATGCCGGCGCAGCCGCCAGAGCCATTCCGGCCGCGGCCAGGATAAAAAATTTAAATACTCTATCCATGAAGTCCTCCGCCCAACTTATTGGATTGCAAGCTGTTACCTGGTGTTCGCGGGTGTCGTATCACAAGTAACGGCGTTATATTAGGTTATGAGCAATTGTACCGGCTGCAGGATTAAGAATGCTTAAAAAAATGCTCTAAAGTATAAAGCTTTTAGCGTGCGGCGCCGATGCCTTTGTAAGCCTTAAAAATCGCTTTTTGCTGTTCAAACCAGGGAATTAGGTGAAACCTTTGTACCACTGCTCCAGTTGTCAATGGTCGGGCGATGAATCCCACTTCGTGACCAAAATCTTATCGATCATGTACCGCCCCAAGCACGAAAACATCCAGGCCTTCAAGCAGATCAAATGCCCCAAGTGTCACAATCTCGTGACCATTATATTCGAAACCCTCGACGGCACAATCGCCAAGTAACTTTTCTTCCTCTATTTCCTCCGCCGTGCTCTTCGGGGGAGGTTAGGTGGGGGGAGGAATTCCCAAGCGCTACGCTCAAGTAACTTTCCGTATCGCTTTCTCAATAATTTCTACCGCCGTATCCACTTCGCTTTTATTGACAATCAAGGGCGGGGAAAACCGTATGGAAGATTCGCCGCAGCCCAGAAGTAAAAGTCCGCGCCGGAACGATTCTTCGATCATCCGGTCGCGTAAATCCGGCGCCGGCTTAAACTTTTCGCGGTCCCGCACAATTTCCATGCCCACCATGAGACCAATGCCGCGCACATCCCCGATCACCGGATAGCGTTTGTAAAGTTCGCGCAATTTTTGCTGCAAATAATCCCCAACAATTTCCGCATTGCGCAGCAATTTGGTTTCAAGCAAGCGCAGAGTGGCCAGAGCTGCGGCACAAGAAACGGGATTGCCGCCAAACGTCGTGCCATGCGAACCCGGCTCCCATTCCATCAAATCCGCGCGCGCAATGACAGCGCCCAGCGGCATTCCCGAAGCAATGCCTTTGGCAGCCGTAATAATGTCGGGCTCAACGCCCCAATGCTCCATGGCAAACATCTTGCCCGTACGTCCCATGCCGGACTGGACCTCATCCGCAATCAAGAGAATACCGTGTTTGCGTGTGAGCGCCCGCAGCCGGGGATGAAAATTTTCTGGCGGCACAATATAGCCGCCCTCACCTTGAATCGGTTCGACAATGACAGCCGCGACTTCCTCCGGCGGAACATTTTTTTTGAAAAGCACATTTTCAATGTAATCCACGATGTCATATTCCCCTTCAGACCTGGCCAGCGATTGGCGAAAGGGATTCGGATAATCGACATGCGTGACACCCGGCACCAAAGTCCCGAAATGCGCTTTTTGTTTGACTTTGCTGCCCGTGAGCGACAACGCGCCCATGGTGCGGCCGTGAAAAGCGCCATAAAAAGCAATCATGCGTTCGCGCCCGGTTTTATAGCGGGCTAATTTAAAAGCCGTTTCAACGGCTTCGGCGCCGGAATTGGTAAAGAAAACCCGTTTGGGTGTTTTACCCGGTGCAAGCCGGGCAAGTTTTTCCGCCAGTTCGACCTGCGGCTCATAATAAAAATCCGTGCCCGACATGTGCAGATAGCGGCCGGCCTGTGCCCGGATCGCCCGCACCACCGCCGGGTGCGCGTGGCCTGTCTGCGTCACGGCAATGCCAGCCGTAAAATCCAAAAAAACATTTCCGTCCGGATCGCGCATCCAAGCGCCCCGCGCGGATTCAACGACAAAGGGATAAGGCCGCGTAAATGACGGCGACAGGACCGACTTGTCCCGCGCAATAATTTTGCCGGCTTTGGGCCCGGGCAGCTTGCCACGGATCAAAGGTTTCTTATTTTTCATCGCTTTGTTTTCAGTTTTATTTTTTCATTCGCTAAAATCGGCTTAGTAGTGGCCATTCATGAATTGCCACTACTCGCGACGCAATCATGGCATTCCGTCCATTCACACATCGATTTGGGCTTTTTGCAATCGCCCGCTGAAATCAATGTAAACACTTTTCCACTCGCTAAAAATATCGAGGGCCGTACGTCCAGCTTCGCGGTGCCCATTGCCGGTATTCTTGATGCCTCCAAACGGCAAATGCACCTCGGCCCCGATGGTCGGGCCGTTGACATACGTAATGCCCGATTCCAGATCACGGATGGCCCGCATCGCAAGATTGACATCACGCGTATAAATGGACGTCGAAAGGCCATACTGCGTGTCATTGACCTGGGCCAACGCATCGTCAAAACCTTTGACCGGAATGATGCATGTGACCGGACCAAAAATTTCTTCCCGGATGATTTTCATTTCCGGCCGGACGTCCGTAAAGACCGTGGGCAGGTAAAAAAAACCAGGGTCCACGTCCCGGCCCCGCGCGCGGCTTCCCCCGCATTCCAACCGCGCTCCCTCGCTTATGCCGCTTTCGACATAGGCATGAATGCGGTTAAGCTGACTTTGATTAATGACCGGCCCCATTTCAATCCCATTTTTCCAGCCAGGCCCAATTTTAATCTTGCGCGCCTGGGCGACAAACGTTTTGACAAAGGAGGCATAAATTTTTCGGTCAACATAAATCCGGCTGGTGGCTGTGCAGCGCTGCCCCGAAGTGCCGAAAGCGCCCCAAAGAGCCCCTTCAAGCGCCAAATCCACGTCCGCATCTCTGAGAATAATCTGGGCATTCTTACCGCCCATTTCAAGTGAGCAGCGCTTCAGCTGACGGCCGCATTGCTCGGCCACGATTCGTCCCACATCGCATGAACCCGTGAACGACATCAACCGGATGCCCTGATGCAAGATCATACGCTGGCCCGTTTCAGCACCGCCAAAAACTAAATTAACGACCCCCGGCGGCATGCCGGCCTCATGCAGGATTTTGACAAACTCCAGGGCGCTTTGCGGCGTATCTTCCGCCGGCTTCAAGATGACCGTATTGCCGCAGATCACGGCCGGCAGAATCTTCCACGAAGGAATGGCCATGGGAAAATTCCAAGGCGTAATCAAGCCGCAAACACCGATGGGCATGCGGAAAGTCATTGCCGCTTTATTTTTTAACTCGCTGGGCAGTGTCTGGCCGTCCAGACGCCGCCCTTCGCCCGCGACATAATAGGCCATATCAATGGCTTCTTGAATATCCCCGCGGGTCTCTTTTAAGACCTTGCCCATTTCGCGGGTCATGATCAGGGCCAAGCGCTCTTTATGGCGTTCCAGCAACAACCCCGCGCGCATGAGGATGTCCGCACGGCGCGGAACAGGCGTCAGGCGCCAGGACTCAAACGCTTCCTGCGCGGCTGTGACCGCTTTTTCGAGATCTTCCGGCGTGGATTCGGGAAAGTGGCCCAGAGTTTGGCGGCTGTCTGCGGGATTGGTGTTGACGAAAGGCGCGCCGCGCGACGTGATCCATCGGCCTTGAATGAAATTTTGACGCAAACTTGTCATGGGGCCCTCCGGCGCAGCCAAGCTTCTAAAAGCGGCAGCGTTTTTTCGTCCGTCAAATCAATGCGCAGCGGCGTCACGGAAATATAATTCCCGAGCACCGCTTCTTCATCGCTGGTGCCATCCGTTTCATCGATTTCGATTTCGCCGGCCAGGCGGTAAATTTTTTCACCTTCGCGGCTGGACTGATAAATAAACTCTTCGATAAAACGCGAGTCGGCCTGACGGGTTATCTTAACTCCGGCAATCGCGGCCGGCGGCACCGCTGGGACATTCACACTGAGAAGGACGTCTTTGGGAAAATGGCCGTCAAAAAAACTTTCCACCAGCCGTTCCGTCATGGCGGCTGCGGCGCTGAAATCGCGAAACTCACGGCTGCAGAGTGAAATAGCCATGGCCGGGACGCGGTTGATCAAAGCCTCACGCGCGGCCGAAATCGTACCCGAATAATAAACGCTAACGCCGGTATTAGCGCCGTGGTTAATGCCTGAGACTACGAGGTCGGGTTTGAAATCCGGAATTTCGGAAAGGGCAAATTTAACGCAGTCGACCGGCATGCCGTGAATCGCAAAATGCGGCACGCCGTCCTTGCGGTATTCCTGGACCCGCAAATCTTTACCGAGCGAAATGGAATGGCTCGTGGCTGAGCGCTCATCGGCAGGCGCGGCCAGCACAATGGCATAGCGGCCTTTAAAAGTTTCTTTAAGGACTTGGATGCCCTTGGCCTCAATGCCGTCGTCGTTGGTGAGTAATATTTTTTTCATCGGTTTAAGTGTAACACAATCCGAAGTGACTTAACCGGATGCCCTGGGCCTGCAAAAATTTACGCCACGCCGGTTGTGCAAAAAGCGCGGCCTCTTCGGCGCGTCCGGTTGTAAAGGAACTGACGGCCTGCAGATCTTTGTCATTGCGGCCCGGATGGCACATGATCTCACTTACGCCGTCCGGCAGGTTTTTAAGCGTATTTTCAAGTTTCGCTTTGCGCCAATAGCCCGCAGGGTCCAGATCACCCCACAAAAAATCCGTGGTTAGAAAATGGAAATCATAGGAAAGCGTCTCAGCCAGCAGCTTTGAACGGCGCAGCGGCCGCTTGTAATCGTTGGAGATGTCGGCAAGCAGGGCAAGATAAAAGGGATGGTCGTGGACCTGGTGGTGCGTATCCAAGTGCGTGGGCAAGCGGTTAAAAATCTTACGGAATTTTTCGATTTGCGCGCGATATTCTTTGCGCGCATCTGCGGCCAACGGCAGCTTGGCCAATTGCAATCCGACTTTGCGAAATTGCCCTTCCGGTGTCAGCAGCGAACGGACGCTTTCAGGTTTACTGACCGGAGTTCCAAACGTAAGATTGAGATGCAGGCCGACACCAAGTCCTTTGCGGGCCGTGACCGCATTGACCTGCGCTTCATCCTGCGGCAGGTTTACCATCCAGGTCATGCTGCTGAGAATGCCGCGGTCATAGCAATCCAGAATGGCCCGGGTCACGCCCGGCGTCAGGTTGCCGTCATCCGCATTCACAATCAAAGTTTTTGTCATAAGCCGATCTAAACTCTATCCGCAGCGGCAGGTTCTAGACGCATACGCAGGCTTCCCTAGCCTGCGAAGCGCAGTGCCTGAACAAAAGGCTTCAGGCCTAAACCCGCCAAGGCCGTTTAAAAATCAGAGTTGCAAAATAATCACGGAAGCGATCGCATAGTCGCGGTCGTGACTGAGCGAGAGTTCGATCTGATTTTTACGTGAAAGGCCGGCTTTTTTCAGCACGGCCGGAGATAAAACAATCCTAGGCTTGCCGGAAGGTTGATTGCGGATTTCAATCTGATTCATCGCCACGCAGTGGGCCTTGTCTCCCAAAGCTTTGATCAGGGCCTCTTTCGCGGCAAAACGGGCCGCGTAATGCTCAAAACAGCGGGCCCGGAGCTTGCAGTAATCTTTTTCCCGGCGCGTATAAACGCGTTTTAAAAACCCGCTCTTTCCCCGTCCGATGGCCTGCCGGATTCTTTTGACGCTGACAATGTCTATGCCGTGTGCAAGCTTCACAGGGCAGGCACCGCGTCTAGCGCCCGGCAATCATGAAAATAAGGGCTGAGACCAGCAAAGCGGAGACGATATAAAAATTATTGAACCGCCAGAAGTCGGCCGCGCGGGAGAAAAAATTACGCGGCTCACGCACGCGCGCAGGCTGAATCTCCTGGCGCAGGTTGATCACTTCTTCTTTGCGGAAGCGGATGTAGGAACCGCCGATTTTATAGGCATGCAAGCGGCCGTTTTTGAGCAGGCCCTCAACTTCATCCTGCCCGAGCTGCAGGAAGTTTTTGACTTCCTCAAGGGTAAGCATACTATTCATGCGAAAAACACCTCACAGAAATAATGAATCCGGTCCATGACGCCGCAGGAATTAAACCCTGGCGTTTTGCTCCTGGATCCAGCGGTCAATGGCCGATTTTTGAAAAATCCAGTCATTGCCTTCCTGCCGTGCCGGAATTTTCCGGTTACGGGCCCAGTCTTCCACCACGCGCGCTTCGACTTCCAGGTACTGTGCAACGTCTTTGAGCGTCAGGGACGTGTCAGGCGAATCGCCGGCCTGATGCACGTTTTTCATGGAAATCTGGCCGTCGATCACGGACCCTTCTGAAACGCTAAAACGCGGGGTCGTAATATTGCCTTCGACAATCGCGGGAGAAATGACGGAAACCGACTCGGTAGCCACGATATCCCCCGTGACACGGCCGGCAATAATAATCCGGTCGCCTTTGATGCCAGCCTTTACGCGTGCATTTTCACCGATGGTCAGATTGCCGCGCGTGTCTAACTTTCCTTCAAAACTGCCGTTGATGCGCAGATTGACAGGGTCTTTAAATGCAATGGTCCCCTGCATGCTTGCGTCAACATCGAGAAATTTTTCCTCAAATTCATCGCCTCGTTTCTTGGCCATGGGGAGGTCTCCTTTTCATAAGGTTGGAAGCGCATTAAATTAACATAAACCCGCGCCGAGTGCAAAGCCAAACAATCGCAGCGGCCGCGCAAGAGACAAACGCAGGCCCAGACAGCGTGGACCTGCGCTTAAAAAGTTGCCGCCGCGGGCGGCGATGGACTTATAATGACGCCTCTATGCCGATTTATGTCTATGAAACAATTCGAGCCGACGGTAAAGCGGGACAGCGTTTTGAAGTCCTGCAGAACATCTCGGACCGGCCGCTGAAAAAACACCCCAAAACCGGCAAACCCGTGCGCCGCGTCTTTGCCGCCGCCAGCCTGCCTAAAAACCGCTTTGAACGTACGGTCAAAAAAACCTACGGCAAAGACTCCAAGATGACCAAGAGCCTGCTCAATAAATAAAAAAGGCCGCTGCCATAAAGCAGCGGCCTTTTGAGAATCAGCGAACTTGAAGCGATCGGGAAAATAAACTTCTCCGCTGCGAGTTCCGCAGGCCCAGCGGGCCGAGGACAGATCAGGACGCAGCCTCAGCAAGGATGCGCCTGAGCAGTCTCTGCCACCGAGCAGAGGCTGTTTGAGCGCCGGAGAAGTTTATTTTTTGATTTAAGCGAGCGTGACCTCTTTAGCAAGATAAACGTCCTGAATCAAATTCAGGATCTTCACGCCCTCTTTCATCGGACGCTGGAAGGCTTTGCGTCCGCTGATGAGCCCCATGCCGCCGGCGCGCTTGTTGACCACGGCGGTCTTGACGGCCTCGGCAAAGTCATTCGCTCCTGAGGCGCCTCCGGAATTGATCAATCCGATGCGTCCCATGTAGTTGTTCAGAACCTGGTAGCGGCAAAGGTCAATCAAATGCGGACCCGACAGCGACGAATACATGCGCTTGTCGTATTTACCATAACCTTTGCTCACTGCATTGATGGCTTCATAACCGCCGTTGATGTCCGGCAGTTTCTGTTTGATGATATCGGCTTCAATCGTCACGCCCAGATGGTTGGCCTGGCCGGTGAGGTCGGCGCTGGTGTGATAATCCTTACCGTCTAATTTAAAACCGCTTGAGCGCGTGTAGCACCACAGAATCGTGGCCATACCAAGTTCATGGGCAGCCTTGAAGGCCTTGCTGATTTCATTGATCTGACGCGTGCTCTCGGGTGACCCAAAATAAATCGTGGCTCCAACCGCGGCCGCACCCATATCCCAAGCCTGCTTGACCTCCGCAAAAATGACTTGGTCAAATTTGTTGGGAAAAGTCATCAATTCGTTATGATTGATCTTGACCACAAAGGGGATTTTGTGGGCATATTTTCGCGACATGGAGCCCAGTACGCCCAGCGTTGAAGCCACCGCGTTACAACCGCCTTCAATCGCGAGTTTGATAATATTTTCGGGGTCAAAATAAATCGGTTCCGGAGCAAAGGAAGCGCCCGCGGAATGCTCGATCCCCTGATCAACGGGCAAAATCGAAACATAGCCGGTACCGGCCAAACGTCCCGTCTTGCTGATTTGCTCCAGGCTGCGCAGCACCTGAGGATTGCGGTCGCTGCTGGCAAAATTGCGGTCGACCCAGTCGGGGCAAGGTGCGTGGATCTGGTCCTTGCTGAAAACGCATTTATGATTAAGAAGATCGTCGGCTTCTTTGCCGAGAAGTTCGCGGATCTGGCTGATACCTGACATGATGATTTTCCTTTCGTTGGCTGTAAGCCGTTTGAGCCCAATAATTTATACTAGCCTTATAAAAGTGTAAAGCGGGAATTTAGGCACAGGCCGCCGCGGAAAAAGACTCAACCATGCACAAAAAGGGCGGCGCGGCGGCAGGCGCGGATGCGAAAACCCGAGGTCTTTTTCAGCATCTCACCATCAAATTGCAGTTTCAGCGGCGGGTTGCAGCGGACTTCGATTTCTGCAGCGTGGTACGTTTCCATGACTTCCGGAACCGCATGCCGTTTAAACCCCAAACGTTCCACAACGGCACTCCATAAAACCGGAACGAGGCCGAAGAGGCTGCGGGCTTTCAGAACAACGACTTCGAATTTGCCATCCTGGGAATCGCCGCCTGAAACCAGCTTAATATCAAATTGAATTTTTGCAAAATTAACGACCAGCACGGCAATACCCCGGACCCGGACTTCCCGTCCGTCCAGGTGCAAAACAAAATCCGCGTTGCGGGGAAAAAAATTCCATAGAGCGCTGATCCAATAAGCGGCTTCGCCCCAGGCGGGCTTCAGCGGCCGGGCTTCGCTCATCAGGCGGGCCGCAAAACCACAGCCTGCCATGACCGTAAAATATATTTTGACGGGAAGGCGCTGAGGTGTGCGTTTCAAAAAACGCTGGCGTAAACGGTCGCTGCGGTAATACCGGATATATTCCAGTTCACCCAAATCCGCCTGCACCGTGGGGCCGTTCAGCGTCAATTCTGCCAAAGCGCCGTGTTCCGAAGGAATATTCAAATTACGGGCCAGCAGATTCGCCGTCCCGCCCGGGTAGGCCATGACTGCAATCCCGGTCTTCTGTAGAATGCCGGCCGCTGTTGCGGCCGTACCGTCCCCGCCCGCCACCACCACGCGGTCAAAAACTTTGGCATCCTCCAGTAATTTGACCAAATTGAAATCACGCCCGATCATGCGCATTTCGACCTGGGCCCCGCGCTCGGCCAGTGCCTGCAGATAGGACTTGAAATTAACACGCCGGTGGCCCGAACGGGCATTGTAAATAATCAGGATTTTTTTGGCTGGAAGACGGACATCCCTTTGCGGCTCTAAAGAAGAATTCACACGCGGTCTTTCAGGGTTCCCTGCCCGGTGACTGGAAAAATGTAAGAATCGTAAATCCTAATGCACTCCAGTATACTCCGGGCGGCACCCTCCAGGCGCTTAAAATTTTAGGCAGCCAGATAGCGGGTCTCGATGGATTTAACGAGTTCAACCAAATCTACAAAACGCGATGGTTTTAAAATATGCTCGCATTTTGAAAACTGTCCGCATCGCTCAATATCGGCCGCGGCATTGGAACCCGTCAAAAGGACCACCGGAATTTCCTTGAGCCCTTCATGCTGGCGGATTTCTATCAACACGTCAAACCCATCTTTACCCGGCATATTGAGGTCCAGCACAATTAAGTCCGGCCAGACGGCCGATGGATCGGCGCCGCGCTGCATCAAATAATCCAAGGCTGCCTGCCCGCTGCCCATAAAATGCAGGGCATGCATGCTGCGGGCGTTAAAGAAAGCCGCTTTCATCAGCACCCGATTGTACTCATCATCGTCGACCAGCAGAATCGTTTTGGCTTCC
>JAHFHF010000120.1 GCA_023247055.1 Candidatus Omnitrophota bacterium | reverse complement strand
TCAAATCCAGATTTTTCCCACGACGATCCGCGTGCCGGTTTTCCGCGCGCATTCGGAGTCGATTCTGGTCGAGCAGGAAAAACCAGTGGGTCTGGAGCGCGCTCGCGAAGCGCTGCGCAAGGCCAAGGGCATCAAGCTGGTCGATGACCGCGAGAACAATTATTTTCCGATGCCCGCCGAAGCCGAAGGCCAGGACGACGTCCTGGTCGGCCGCCTGCGCGAAGACCCGTCTTCGAGCCATGCGCTCGGCCTGTTTGTCAGCGGCGACCAGATCCGTAAAGGCGCGGCCCTCAACGCCGTCCAGATCGCCGAAATCTGGGCCTCGCAAAAATAATCCAAAAAATTTTTAAGTTGTGAAAATCGTTTTTAGGCAACTTTCTTGCGCGTAGTGGCAATTCATGAATTGCCACTACGCGCAGGGGATGAAAGAAATGAAAGTGTCCGAAAAAAAGTTGCGGAATATCAAGCTGGTGCTGGAATACGACGGCGCGCGCTATTCGGGTTTTCAGAGGCAACCGGGCAAACCGACGATCCAGAGCGAGTTTGAGAAAGCGCTCAAGAAGCTTTTTGGCAAGCGCACTAAGATTGCGGCGGCGAGCGGACGCACGGACGCCGGCGTGCATGCATCGCATCAGGTGGTGAGTCTGCGGACGGCCAGCACGCTTGCGTTGACGCGCATCCAGCCGGGGCTCAATCATTATTTGCCGCAGGACATTGCCGTCATTGCGATCGCGGAAGCACCGCAAAAATTTCACGCGCGTTTCAGCGCTAAATCCAAAGTTTACGAATACCGTATCTGGAACAGCCGGATACGTTCGCCCCTGCGTGCCATGCGCACCTATCATGTGCCGTATGCGCTTGATCTGAAAGCCATGCAGGCCGCGGCCGCGCATTTGGTCGGAAAGCATGATTTCAGCGCTTTTTGCTCAACGGGCAGCGGCCGCCGTGATCCGGTGCGCCGTGTCAAAAAACTGACTTTGCGGCGTACGGGCGATGAAATCGTGATGCGGATTGAGGCGGATGGATTTCTCTATCACATGGTGCGCACGATCGCCGGAACGTTGGTGGAAGCCGGCCGTGGAAAACGGACCGCGGCGGAGGTCAAGGCCCTGCTGGAACCGGGGACCGTATGCAAGGCCGGGCCGAATGCGCCCGGGCATGCCTTGACGTTAGCGAAGGTAAGTTATTAATAAAGAACTGACTGGATTTTCCCCTCACCCCAGCCCTCTCCCCAAAAGGGAGAGGGAGAAATGCAAAACTCAACTTATGGATATATATAGGGTTACGTGAAATATTCCCTCTCCCTTTGACAGGGGGGCGTGGTTTTGTTATACTTCTCAACCTTTTTGGGGAATGGAGATTACTGAACTTATGAAAACATTTCGGCCTACAGAAAAAGATTTTAAACGTCAAACTTACCTTGTTGATGCTTCCGGCAAAACATTGGGCCGGCTTGCCACGCGCATCGCATCCGTGCTGATGGGCAAAGGCAAAGTTTGTTTTGCGCAAGACCAGTTGAGCGGGGACCAGGTCGTTGTGATCAACGCCGCCAAGGTCCATGTGACCGGCAATAAAAGCAGCGCCAAAATCTATACCCATTACACCGGCTATTCGGCGGGGCTGCGCACCACCACCTTTGAGCGCTTGATCGTCAACAAGCCTGAAGAAATCATTACTCAAGCGGTCAAGCGTATGCTTCCCAAAACAAAAATCGGACGCGAAATGCAGCGCCGCCTGCGCGTTTTTGCCGGTGCCGACCATACGCACTCGGCCCAGAAGCCCGTCGCTTTAGAAATCTAAATCTTTTCCCAGGAAGGAATTTATCATGGCAGCAGTAGCAGAAAAAAATACGTATTACTCCACAGGCCGCAGAAAAACGGCGATCGCGCGCGTCTGGCTTATTCATGGTTCCAAGGGCATTACGGTCAACGGGCGCAACCCCCGCGAGTATTTCGGCCGCGATGATTTGGAAGACCGCCTTGAAGAACCTTTCAAGCTTGCAAAACTGGAAAACCGTTTCCGCGTCCGCGTCCAGGTTTTGGGCGGCGGCATTGCCGGGCAGGCCGATGCGGTTCAGCTGGGTATTTCCCGCGCCTTAGTGAAGTATGACGAAACTCTCCGGGCAACTTTCAAAAAAGATAAACTTCTGACCCGCGATCCCCGCGAAAAAGAACGCAAAAAATTCGGTCAGAAGGGTGCCCGCAAGCGCTTCCAATACACCAAGCGTTAATGGCCAGGATTGTTTTTTCCCTGTTGCTCCTGTTTACGCTTTGTCTCACCGCGGGCTGCCAGGCCTTTTTGGAAGACTACAGCTACCAGCCGGTCCAGGGTATGTCTTCCAACGGTTACTAGTCATTCACTCCGGAGTTCCGCTTTATGAGACGCTTCGGCTTTACGGCCGCGTTGGTCCTATCCCTTCTTTTCTCAGGCCTCGCCTTTGTTTACTACGGCGTTCCGCGGTTCATTCGTCCTGAACTTGTCCGCGCTCAAATGCTCGAACCCCTCGAAATGCTGACCGCCGGATCCCTGACCTACAAGGGGTTTTCCTTCTCTTATTTTCCAAAATTTAAGGTAGCCTTTGCCGACGTCCGTTTGAAGGGCAGCGGCCCGCGGCCGCTGGATATTCACGCGGACCGCATTGAAATTGAGCCGGACAGTTTTCCGCTGCTCATCCGTCAATTCCGTGTGCGTCATCTAAAAATTGAAGATGCCGATGTGGATCTCAAGGCCGCCCCGGAAGATTTTTTGGGGGCGCTCAAATTGCGCGGCGTCACCGTCGAAGCCCTGCCGCTCGGAACTCTGAAGGCCATGCGCATCCGCACGCAGGGCCGTTTTGAAGGAACCGGCGGGAAGTTTGAAGGGGACTTGCGGGTCCATGTCGCCAGTTTTTCCGGCTGGCACTGGCATGATACCGCCCTTCAAGGTGCTTTTCAGGCGCAGAGCGGGGACCTTAACGCTTTCTATCGCAGTTTGCAGGCAAAGGAAGGGCTCACGCTTAAAAGCGGCACAGGCGAAGCCCGCATCCAACTTGAAAAAGAAAAAGGCCGCGACTGGCTTAGTATTTCCGGGGATGTCCAAGTCAAGCAGCTGGTCTATGCGTGCACGCTCAAAGAAATCCCTCTGGAGTCGCTGGCCATGGACAGTCTTTTTTCATTCGAAAGCACCGTAGATACGGCGAAGTCCGAATGGGTGCTGCGCCGCAGCAGTTTGAAACTTCCTCCCGGCACTATCGAACTCAGCGGCCAGGGCAATTACCGCAGCGGAGAGATCCAGGAATTGCGGCTTTCCGCGCCTGAAGTTCAACTTGAACAAGTCCCCAATTATTTTGTGGCCGTCAAAGAGGCGCTGCCGTTTAACATCGGATTTTCCGGTCTTGGACAGATCGAACTTTCCCTCAAAGGCACCGCCGATAAGCTGGCCGTCTATCTCAACACGGATTTGAAACCCTCGGTCCTGACTTATGGCGGTTTCCTCGACAAACCGAAGGGCGTGCCTTTTTCAGTGGTCTTAGATGCCATGATTCAGCAGGGCAATTTTTTGACGGGCGACTTGTCTGTGCGGTTCAATGAGGTTCTAGCCAAAGGCACGCTTAAAGATCTCAATCTGGCCACCGGCGCAGGCCAATTAAACCTAATCACCAACAAGCATCCGGCGGCAAGCTGGGGCCCGCTGGTGCCGGCCCTGCGTGATTTTGAACTCGGGGGCAACATAAAAATGCTCACGAATTGGGAGGGCGATCTGCATCATTTGGATACGATCAAAAAAGTCTTCAATTTGACCATCGATGACGGCAGTGCCGTCCGTAAAGACGGTTCTGCGATCAAAGAAATCCGGCTTGAACTGGATTATGACAGCGTGATGGGCCTTGTCGTCAAACAAATCGATGCGCGGGCCGGCAAGTCGCTCATCCAGGGACAAGTGTCGGTTTATAATCCGGCTAAAGATGCAGCCATTAAAACAGTGTTTGCGTCACCCGATGTGGATTTGCCGGAAGTCTTGACCACGCTGCATGCTTTTTTTGCCGATGTGCCCGAAGTCCTGCAGAAGATTTCCGGCCTTGAGCGCTGGGCGGCAAGCTTTCCACCGGCTTCCTTGCGGGGTAAAAACTTTGCGCTGGAAGCGGAATTAAAAGCCGGAAAATGGCAGGTCGAAAAATTTGGACTCGACACCGAAGGGGGGCGATTGAAGATCAAAGGCTCTTTCGAGAGCACTCCCGGCGCCCTCGCGTACGAAGCGTTTTTAGAAATCAACAAGGCCGGGCTGGGCTTGCTTTTCCCGCCCGCGCAAGACAAGGAGCTCTGCCGGGGTGAGCTTTTTGTCAATGGCCGCTTCAGCGGCAAGGCGGCAACGCCCGGCAATCTTTACGCGGATGCGCAGGGCGGCGGCAGCATTCTCATCAGTAAGGCGGAATTTTTGACGTTTGACCTGCGCGAAATTTTGTCCCGCATGCCGGATTTTTCAGCGCTGCAATCCGGTGTGACGGGGCAAAGCCGTTTTGAAGACGTGCGCGGGCATTTTCAGCTGGAAAATGGCAAGTTTGTCACTGAGGACCTG
>JAHFHF010000064.1 GCA_023247055.1 Candidatus Omnitrophota bacterium | reverse complement strand
TCAACCTCTATGTGGATAAAGTGCGCCTGCCGAACGGCCATATCCTGCCGGAACACCATTTGCTTGAATTTGGCAAAGGCTCGGTCTCTGCGATCATGGAAGACAATCGCAAACGGGTTCTGCTCATCCGGCTTTACCGTTATCCCTCAGACTCGACCGAATGGGAGCTGCCGGCGGGCCGCGTGGACGAAGGCGAGACGGCGCTTGAAGCGGTTCAGCGCGAATTGCTGGAAGAGACCGGCTACCGTGCCGTGCATTATGAAGAAATCCTGGCTTATTATCCGGTCAACGGCATTTCCAACCATTGCATGCGCCTCTACCGCTGCCAGGCGGCGCAGAAGGCCGGAACTTTTGATCCCCGCGAAGTCATGGAAGTGCGCTGGTTTGAAAGAGAAGAAATTTTAACGATGGTCCGTGATAAAAAAATCATGGACGGCCTGAGTCTGACCGGTTTGCTTTATTACCTGCAGTTTTTCAGCGCATGAAAATGTTGTTTTGGTTTTTTGTTTTGCTTGCCGGCGCCCTCGCGGGACTAAAATTTTATACGGATGCGCGCGTGCGCCTGGCCGAACAGCGTTCGCCGCGGCTTGGCAAAGAAATGATTGTCAACGGGCTGCGCATGCATGTGGTGCGCGCCGGCCGGGGCCGGCCGGTCGTTTTTATCCATGGCAGTTTTGGCTCCGTTTATGATTTTGCCCTGTCGGTCCTGCCGCATGTCAAAAATTACGAGGCGATTTTGATCGACCGCCCGGGCCATGGTTACAGCGCCCGGCCTGAACTTTTGGAAATGACCATTTTTGATCATGCCCGCGTGCTGCATGACACGATTCAAGCTTTAGGCCTCAAACAGCCGGTCCTGGCCGGCCATTCTTTGGGCGCAACCATTGCGCTGGCTTATGCGCTGGAATACCCGCAAGATCTTTCCGGCCTTGTTTTGGCCGGTCCGTATGTGACGCCTTGGGAGGGCCCGACCAATCCCATCCACACCCTTGCGGCCCTCCCGCTGATCGGAGAAATTTACCTGCAATGCCTGGTCTGGCCTCTGGGGCAGTCGCTGCAAAAGTCCATCGGCGGCAAAGTTTTTTATCCCAAGCTGCCGCCGGCGGATTACATGGCCGTGTCTTCCAGCCTTGCCATGCGGCCGTCGCATTTCAGGGCCAATGCTTCGGACATTCGCCAGCTCAATGCGGCGCTGCGCAAAATGCAGCCGCGCTGGAAAGAGGTGCGGGTTCCCACGGTCATTTTGGCGGGTGATTCCGATCTGATTGCGCCGTTGGAACGCCATGCCCGGCCGCTGCATGAAGCCATTGCGCATTCGAGTTTGATTGTGCTGGAAAAAACCGGGCACCAGCCTTTTTTTGCCGCGCCTGAAAAAATCATGCAGGCTGTAGACTCTATTTACGCATGAAAATCATTGCGCACCGCGGGGCCAGCCGCGAACACCGGGAAAACACGCTGCCGGCTTTCCGCCGCGCGGTTGAAATCGGCGCCGACAGCATTGAGACCGATGTTTTAAAAACGCGCGACGGCGTTTTGGTGCTGCATCATGACGAAACGCTTTTCAAGGGCGGAAAACGCCTACCGGTGGCAGGGCTTGATTATCCGGAACTGATCAAATTTGACAGGGCCATTCCGCGGCTGGATGAAACGCTGGATGAACTTGGGGAAAAAATTCCGTTTTGTCTCGAGATCAAGGCCGCGGGCCTGGCTGCAGAGGTGATCGCGTGCGTGCGCCGCTACCAATTGGAGAAAACGGTACACATTACATCCTTCCTTGTTCCGGAAATCGGCGACGTTTTGAGGCTCAATCCGAGTTTGGAAGTTTCGCTGACTTTTTCCGCGCTGCCTGAGCACGGCATTACGGATTTAAAACGGATGGGCATTCGCGCGGCCAGCCTTTCGCATTCTCATTTCACACGGGAAACGGCCGCACGGCTCATGCGGGAAGGGATTCGCATGCGGATCTATACGGTGAACTTACCGGACGAAGCGGCCAAACTCAAAAACTGGGGCGTGGACGCGATTTTTACAGATGTGCCGGAGCAGATGCTGAAATTCCGGTGACATTATTTGTCCAGGATGACAAAACAGTTTTAGACAAAAAAAGCGGCCTGAAGAAATTCAGGCCGCTTTTTTTTAAAAACCTACGGATAAATCGTTAATCCTTAATTAGCGGTAACCGCCACCGCCCATACCCCCACCGCCTCCGCCGCGCGGGCGCCGGTCTTCCATCGGGCGGGCTTCATTGACCACGAGTTTGCGTCCGCCGAAATCTTTGCCATTTAAGGTCTCGATGGCCTTGGCGGCATCGCTGTCATTCGGCATTTCCACGAATCCAAAGCCCTTGCTGCGGCCGGAATAGCGGTCCTGAATGACGCTGGCGGAACTGACACTGCCCGCCTGTTCAAAAAAACGCTGGAGTTCTTCATCGTTGCAAGAATAGGGAAGGTTTCCGACATAAAGTTTCTTGGCCATTTTACTTTCCTCGATTTGTCTTAGAGACTCTGGGTTCTGCGGACGCTTTGGAATTGGGATTTCCTCACGCAAAACGCCCATTTGCCGAAATTCTAGCGCATCGCGATGGAAATACAAGAAATAAATGGACGCAAAAATGCCCCATTTTCACACGCCTGCTTGCGCTCTCCGGACGCTTCGTTTAAAGTGTTGGGCATGCAAAAGCATCAGGCGAAAACGCCGGCCTTTGAATTTTTCGGGACCAGAAAAAGACGCGTCCGTATTATTGACCAGCGTTATTTACCGCACCGGCTTGTCGTTCAAGAATTAAAGTGTTTCGATGACGCCGTGGCTTCCATCCGCGATATGCAAGTGCGGGGCGCGCCCCTGATCGGCGTGACCGCGGCGGCCGGAATGTACCTGGCGTCGCAGGAAGCGCCGCTCAAGGCGGCGGCCTTTGACGCGTTCATGCAAAAAGCCGCGCGCCGCCTGAAGGCCGCGAGACCGACGGCGGTGAATTTGGCCTGGGCCGCCGATTTGCAACTGAAGACGCTGGGAAGTGCCGGGCAGGCTGCCGAAAAAAAAGCGCGGCTGCTTCAAGCCGCCCGGTTGATTGCGGCGGAGGATGAAGCCTGCTGCCGGCAGATCGGAGAGCATGGCCTTGCACTGATCAAGAAAATCGCCCGGCGCAAAAAAAATAAACCGGTTCAGATCATGACGCACTGCAATGCCGGCCGGCTGGCCGCCGTAGCTTGGGGGACCGCCACGGCACCGGTGTATGCGGCCCAGGCCGCCGGCATTCCGATTCACGTCTGGGTTTCAGAGACGCGGCCGCGCAATCAAGGCGCCAGTTTAACGGCCTGGGAACTGGGCGAAGCCGGAGTGCCCTACACGCTGGTTGTTGATAATGCCTGCGGCCATATTTTGCAGGAAGGCCTTGTCGATTTGGTCATTGTCGGATGTGACCGCATGGCCCGCAATGGCGATGCGGCCAACAAAATCGGTACGTACTTGAAAGCCTTGGCTGCCCGCGCGCACCGGGTGCCGTTTTATGTGGCGCTGCCGTCTTCGACGGTCGATTGGACGCTTCCAAGCGGAGTCGGAAAAATTCCCATCGAAGATCGCGGCAGCCGGGAGGTTGTTGCCATGACCGGCCGCTGCGGAAAAAATAAAATTCAGGAAATCCGGCTGGCGCCCGGCAAAGCGGCTGCAAAAAATCCGGGTTTTGACGTGACTCCGGCGGCACTGATTTCAGGAATCATCACCGAGCGGGGGATCTGCCGTCCTTCACAGATCAAAAAAATATTTAAGGACCGTCTGTAGGGGCCGGCCCCGCCAAAAAATGCGGCGGGCAAACGCGAGGGCTCCTCCTGCGGGCCTATTCGAGATCCTAAAGCTATGCGCGATGAAGGCGTTATTAAATTCCAGTGTGAATGGATTAAAACTCCGCCTCCGGAGGCGGCTGAGATTGCAGAGTTGAATCACTGGCGTTCGATGCTGTTTCAATCAGGGTTGATTGGCGTTTATCCGGATGGCATCGGCTTCGGCAATATCAGCCTGCGTTTTGCAGGCACCGATCAGTTCTGGATCACCGGGACTCAAACCGGGCATTTGCCAGAACTCGGAGCGCAGCATTATACCCGCGTGACGGATTATTCTCTGGCCGATAACCGGGTGTGCTGTAAAGGACCGGTGAAGGCTTCCTCCGAATCCTTGACCCACGCCATGATTTACGAAATGGATCACAGAATTCACGCCATCGTGCATGGGCATCATGCAAAACTATGGCGGGCGTTGAAAGATAAAGTTCCCACGACTTCCGCAGCCGTGCCTTATGGAACGCCCCAAATGGCCTTGGCCGTCAAAAGCCTCTATGACCAAGGCGATTTGGCCGCGCAGAAAATTCTTGTCATGGCCGGCCATGAAGACGGCCTCATCAGTTTTGGTCCTACCCTTATAGAAGCCGCCGGCACGATGCTGGGTTATTGGCGCCGGATATAAATCTCAAGCCTTTGCAGAATACGCCGTTTTATTGAAAAGCACCTGTGAAGGAGGCCCGGATGCCCAAAAAGGTCTTGGTGATTGACGACGATCCTCTGGTCGGCGGTACGGTTTTGCTCATCCTCAAACGTCAAGGCTATACGGTGCATGCCGTTCTGAGCGGGCCTGAAGCGCTCGAAAAAGTCTGCGAAGAAGACTACGATTTAATTATCTCCGACATTCGCATGCCGGGCATGAGCGGTATTCAGGCCATTGAAGCCATTCAGCAAGTCTGCCGCGACCGCGCGCGTTCCTGCGGTTTTATGTTCATCACCGGCTATGCGGAAGAAAACTCCCCGGAAAAAACCATCCGTCTCGGCGTCAGTGACATCCTCATGAAGCCCCTCGATGCCCAGGAATTCCTGCAAACTGTCGAAAAAAATATCGCTTCTCAAAAAACGATTTAAAGAAACGCACTGACAAAGCGTACGATATAGAGTGCGTTTTAGGCCACGGTGAAAAATGACAACGATGACAGCAAATAAAGCCAAAGCCGGTTTGTACGGATTGCTTCGTGCGGTGGCAAAAAGTCACAAACCCATACAGATCACGGGTAAAGACGCCAGCGCTGTCTTGATTTAACAGGAAGACTGGAGCGCGATTCAGGAAACGCTTTATTTGCTTTCCGTTTCCGGAATGCGCGAATCCATCCGCCAAGGCCTCAAAACCCCTGTTTCAAAGTGTGCCGCCAGGCTCTTATACCTTAATCTGCGAATAACCCTCCATCGCTTCGCTGAAAGCACCCTCGTAATCAGTGTAACTTATTTATTCATAATGAGATAAGAATATTAAAATCATAGTTTACAAATAGTAGATCTAAATGTATAGTATGATATATGTTTAAAAGAGAATTCTGGAAGCAACGCATTCGCAGCGCATGGCGGGAGGCGCCGATCGTCTGGCTTACCGGCGTACGCCGTTCGGGTAAAACAACGCTTCTCCAGAGTCTATTTGCCAGCGAACAGGTTTTGTACCTTAACTGTGACTTGCCGGCCGTCGAAGACCGGGTGAAAGATCCTGAATTTTTTTTCAGAAACTGCGAAAAACCCGTGGTCATTTTTGATGAAATTCATCAGCTGTCCGATCCCAGCCGGGTGCTTAAAATCGGCGCCGATATGTTCGGGCATTTGAAAATTCTTGCCACGGGATCCTCGACGCTTGCTGCCGGGAAAAAATTCCGAGATACGCTTACAGGCAGAAAAAGAGTCGTGCATCTTTTACCGGTGCTGCATGACGAAATGCAAAACTTTGCCTGTCAGGATGTCACAAGGCGCTTATTCCAGGGGGGATTGCCGCCGGCGCTTCTCGCCCCGCGGAAAGAATTTTCATTTTACCGGGAATGGCTCGATTCTTTTTTTGCCAGAGATATTCAAAAACTTTTTGCCTTCAGGGATGCCCGGAAATTCAATTCGTTTTTTGAATATTTGCTTAAACAAAGCGGTGGGCAGTTTGAAATCGCAAAAGCTGCCTCCGAACTCGCCACTAGCCGCATTACGCTAGAAAACCATTTACAGGCGCTTGAGATAACGCACGCGGTGATCCGTATCCGGCCTTTTTTTAGCAGCGGGCAAAAAGAAATAACAAAAATGCCGAAAATCTATGGCTTTGACACGGGGTTTATCACCTTCGTGAGGGGCTGGGATCCTTTAAGGCCGCAAGATTACGGGTCGCTCTGGGAGCATCTTGTGCTGGAGCATTTGCAAGCCCATTTTCCCGATGAAACAATTCGCTATTGGCGTGATAAGATCGGGAGGGAAATCGATTTTATTTTGGCGCGCAATCGCGACCGGGTAGATGCGATTGAATGCAAGTGGAGTCCCGGAGAATTTGACCCATCGGCCCTTCATCAGTTCAGGTCTTACTATCCAAAAGGCAACAATTACCTTGTTTGCCCCATAGCAGCCCCGGCCTACATGAAGCGCTACGGCAACCTGACGGTTAAAATCTGTCCACCCGCGGAAATAAAAACGACTTTATCTTTCGATTGAACCCTGTCATCCAATACGGGAAAGAAATAATGCCGGTGTTGAACGGTCGACAATTTGTCGATAGTTGAAATTGCCTGCGCAAGAGTTTCTCCAGACCGTCGAAAAAAATATCGCCTCCTCAAAAACGGCATAGCCCCTTTTGACAAGTTAATGGAAAATGGTTTACTGTAGGTCTCATGAAGACGCCTTCGTTTAAATTTTCAAAAGCAGCCGCTGGGACAGCGGGACTTTCCCCCGGGTTTTTAATGCTGGGTTTATTCGGCTTTTATGCTTTATACCATCTGGTCATGCTCTCGCGCTCTCCGCTGCCGTGGTTTGATGAAACTTTTTTCGCCAGCATTGCCCACAGTCTCTTAAAATCCGGCCGTCTTCTTTTGGACGTCGAACCGGCCAAAGATCCTTTTGATACAGGACTGATCTATGGGCCGGTTTATTTCCAGGTGCAAGCCGGATGGCTGAAGATCGCGGGCCTGGAAGCCTTTACTTTCCGCCTGCCGGCTCTTTTATGCGGATTAACGGTGCTCTTTTGGTTTGCAGAAAGGATGCGAAAAATTTTACGTCAGAGCCGCCTTGCAATTTTGTTTATCCTGCTGCTAGCGCTGGATCCCATCTTCCATCAGTCTCTGCACAGCGGCCGCATGGATATGATGGCGCTGATGTGGGTAACCGGCGCTTTGGGCATTCTGCTGGCTTTTGAAGAACAAGCGGTCAAGCGTTTTGCGTGCCTGCAAGGAGTTCTTTTCGGCGGATTTTTAGTATTGGCTTTTCTGACAACCCCGCGATCTTTGGTGCTGACAGCCGGCCTGGGCGCGCTTGCCGCCGTGCGGCTTTTTGGACGTCAGCGCAAAGCCTGGCTGTTTTTTCTGCTTGGGGCGCTGCCGGCTTTTGTGTTACCGGCGGCCGCGTGGATTTTTTTCGCTTGCAACGGACTGCAGTCTTGGGTCCAGATGTATTTGCAGGCTGGCGCCGCGCAGCGGTATTTGGGGGTGGCTTCTGCGGTTTCCTGGCATCACATAGCGCTGGGTCTCTTAGTCGTCTGGCTGATCGCCTGCCGCGGCCGGCGGATTTTTCAGGGGCCGCACCGGGTGCTTGTGCTGATCTGTCTGGCCAACGTGGCCGCCTTCTATGCGCTCATCAAGGGCTTTGTCTTGTATTCAGCCATGGTGTTGCCATTTGTCTATCTTCTTTGTCTGATCTTGCTGAAAGAAATACAGTCTGGGCGCTGCCGCCGGACGGCGTTGGTACTCTTGACCGCGGTAGCTGCTGGGCATTTGAACTATTTCACAGCAAAGAATCTTGTGCTTTGCACGCAGTGGGCGCAGAGAAATCCTCAGGTCGCCTCGAAAGCCGTCTCGCGATGGATTCCCCGAGGCTCCAAGGTGCTGGGCGATAAGGTCTATTATTATGCCGTGTTTGAGAACGGCTCGGACTACCGCTACCTGACGCGCAAGAACCGCACAGGCCGCGGCAGTTTTGTGCAGGATTTTGATTATCTGATAGTCAGCAACGATGCCGTGGAAGAGAATGCCAAGGAGGTCCTTTTTTACAAAAGTCATTTTCGCCTGGAAGAAGTTTCGAAAATCAAGGCGCCGCCGTTTGGGCGGTTTGCGGCCTTCGTCAATAAAGTCATCGTACCACTTTACGACTTGGAGGGCTCCTATGAGGGCACGATTTACAAGCGCGTATAAACTGGGGGAAATATTAAACAGTTTCTGCGAGGCTTTTTTGGGCCATGCGCTGAATCATCACTGTGAGGACAATCGTGGCAATGAGCCCTGCGATTAAAAGCGCCCATTCGAGCGGTGTGCGTTCGCGGTTGCCGGCGTTTGCCAGACTGCCGCTGACTTTGCCAAGGTAGGTGTATACGGAGGCGGAGGGAATCGTGCCAAGCATGGAGGCGAAGAAGTAGGCCGGCAGGGAAATTCGAGTCAGTCCGAAAGCGTAGTTGCCGATGGAAAATGGAAACACCGGAGACAGGCGCGCCAGCGCGACGATTTGCCAGCCTTTTTTGGCGGCAGCGGCATCCAGGGCTTTGAATTGTTTGTGATTTTCAAATTTTTTCGCGACAAGACCACGGGCGAAAGTACGTCCGATCAGAAAAGCGGCGGCTGACCCAAGCCCTGTCCCCAAAAGCGAAAGCGGAATTCCCCAAAACCCGAATAAAGTCCCGCCGCCGAAGGCAAAGAAAAAAGAGGGGATAAGAAATACACATGCGAGCGCATAGACCGCTACGAAAACCAGGGGTGCCCAGGGACCCAGCGCATTCAAGCTTTGCAAAGTTTTTTGCAAAAGACCATAGCGCTGTGCGAAAAAAGTGAGCGCGAGGAGAGCAAGCAGTAGTAATAATTTTGGGACGGCTGAGACAATGCGATTCATTGAAAGTTTCCTTTGATTGCTTTGCGCGAAACCGATGTTATCCCCTCACCCCAGCCCTCTCCCCAAAGGGGGAGAGGGAGCATGCGCAATTGAAACACTGCCTCGCCATAATTTTCTCTCGTTGCTCATTGCTCATAACTCATCACTTTTTTTAAATAAGTAATGCTCCACATCCCACTCGCTGCCGCCGCGATAGCCAAAAAGTTCGGCGCAGGCCATAAAAAACACGCGCCAGTAGACCCACCAGCGCAGGGCCCGCCGGGTGCCGTAGGTTTCGCGGAAGAGCGCCAGAATGTCCGTCCGGGCGGCATCCATTTTTTGCAGCCAGGCTTCACAGGTCTTCTGATAATGCGTTCCGTTCACGGTCCACTGCGCCGTTACCTGAAGATCATCCTGAAACGCTAAAAACAAATCCCGCGAAGGCATTTGCCCGCCTGAAAAAAAATAACGCGCCATCCAGCTGCCGCTGCCCTGATCGACAAAGGGATAGGCGAACTGGCGGTGCGCAAAAATATGCACGAAGAACAGCGCCTCGGGGTTCATCCACGAGGCGATTTTTTTGAAAAGTTTTCCGTAGTTTTTCATATGTTCCAGCATTTCGACCGAGACAATCCGGTCAAACCGGCCGGGTGTATCAAACGTGTTCATGTCCGCCGTCACGATGCGCACATTGGAGAGTCCGCGGCGCTGGGCCTCGGATTCGATGTAAAGCCGCTGCGGGTTGGAATTGGAAACGCCGGTGATCCGGCTATGCGGAAATTTTTGCGCGGCCCAAAGGGAGAACGAACCCCAGCCGCAGCCCAGATCCAGCACGCTTTGGCCGTCTTGAAGGCCGGCGCGTACCGCATAGAGTTCCAGCATGGCGTCTTCGGAGGCATCCAGATCAAAAGAAAACTTATTCCGTAGTGGCAATTCATGAATTGCCACTACGGAATTTTCTGACCAGTAGCCCGAACTGTATTTTAAATTTTTGCCGAGAACGGTCCTGAAAAAAGCCGGCGGCAGTTCGTAATGCTGCTCGTTGGCTTTGGCCGTTTCAACCGCAATGGGGCTTTGACGCAATTCCTGCACATAAGCGTCAAAGCGTTTTTTTTGCGCCTCGGGTCCGCCGGCCGATTCAAGGCGCAATTTATGCGCCAGCATCCGGCGAATGCCAAAGCGGATGAGGAAGTCAGGGATGAGATTTTTTTCGAGCAAATTTTCGAAATTCATCTAGCCACTAGCCCCTTGCCCCTAGTCACTTTCTTTTAAACCAGGGTACAAACTTACTCGTCGTTCTCTGGTAATCCCGGTAATCGTCGCCGCGGGATTTTAGCGACTGCTCTTCGGTTTTGGGAATGCCGGTGACGTTCATCAGAAAATGCAGCATCAGCGCAGGGCAGATCCAGGCGGCCCAGCCCATCGGGGAGGCTGAAGCGAAAAGCGCGAAACCGCACCAAACCAGCCATTCGAAAAAATAATTGGGGTGGCGTGAATAATTCCACAGTCCGGCGCGGCAGGTTTTGCCGCGGTTGGCCGGGTTGGCCTTGAAACGCGCGAGCGAAAGATCGGCGGAAGCTTCTCCGGCGATGGCCGCTAAGACGACGAGAGCACCGGCCCATTCCAGGGCGCCGATTTGCGCAGAGGCATTCCGGCCGGTCAAAATAAAAGGGACTGTGAAAAGCGCCGCGGCCGCGCCTTGCGCCCAGAAGAATTGAAGCATCTTCACTTTACGCTTGGCGCCCCATTTTTGTTTCAGTTCCGAATAACGCGGGTCTTCGCCCTTGCCGTGATTGCGCTTGAAAATAAAAAGCGAAAGACGCAGGGCCCAGATCAAAACCAAGGCGCTGGTCAATAAATCACGCAGCCGCCAGCCGTCCGGCTGGGCCGCAAAATGCAGGGCTAAGAGGGCAATGCACAGCGACCAGGCCGCGTCCACAAGGCTCGAGTCTTGCAGCCATTCGGTGACGGCCCACAGGACAGTCATGACGGCCAGCGCCATGGCGATAGCTTGCGAGAAATTAACGAGGATGGAGGTTATCATGAAAAGTCACAAGGTCATAAGGTCACAAGACGGTCAATGCAAAAACAAACTTGTTTTGTTTTTGTGACGTTATGACCTTGTGACTTTGTGACTCGTATTTTCATCTTTGTAGGAGGGCTTACTTTCGGCGTATCAGAATGCTTGCCGTTGGCTCATCTGCTTTTAATTTGAAAAGCTGGATCAAGACGTACGACGCATACGCGAAGGTTCCCAGAAAGAGAATCAGGACCAGCCAAAGGGCCCGGGAAATCCAGGAACTCTCTTTATAAAAAATCCAGCCATAGATTGTCAGAAAAGCGCAGTAAGTGTCGACCAGCGTGGCTTTAAACCAAAGGTCCGGCCAAAGTCCGCGTCCGGCTTCCAGGACATTGCGTTCCATGGAGGCGGTGATGGTGAAATATGTAATGGCGATGAGGAAGAGAGAGAAGATGATTTTTAAAAATATTTTCATGAGAGCGTCAAAAATACACCGGTCTGTAGTGGCAATTCATGAATTGCCACTACGTGTTTAATAGTTTATCGCGCAATTTAGAATTAAGCGGATAGTCCGAAAGCCAGACACCGAAATAGGCCCGCTGAAAATCAACGCCGGGAACAGTCACCTTGGGTTGGCCGTTAAAAAGCAGGGTCGTCCCGATGCCCGGTTCATAGCGCAATTCGTAGGTGTCGCCTTTTTGCACGGTGACAAAGGCCGCATGCAGCTGGTCAATTGCGGGGCGTAAGGAGGCCATGTCATTGGCCGGATTTTTTTGAAGATTATGCTCCGCGGCTTTGATGATTTGATCATTTCTGATTTTGCGGTGGTAATGCAGAATAAGCGATTTTGGAATATCCGCCAAAACTTCGGCGGATGTATCTACGCCTTCGGGAGCATAGAGGGCAGCCGTGTAAAGTTTAAAACCCCAATATTCAAAAAGTTCAAGGCCGTGCAGCGGAACGAGTTTGGTTCCGAAAGCCTGTTGGATAGGTGCGCAGGTGGTTTTAACGCAGCGGGTCAGGCCCGGGGGTACCACGGCTGCAGCTTCTGCAACCTTAGCTTGTGCGAGCGGAGAGACCGAAACGGACAGCGTCATCACGATGAGGAGCGCCCAAGTCGCGGCAAAGTAATTCCGGTTTTTAGAGGGCTTTATCCCTGCCGCCGGCAGGGATTCATAACGGCAAAGATTTTTTCTGCGCGTCACGCGTCACGCTCCACGAGTCACTCTTCTCTTCGCTTCTTCATAAACCTCGGCCGGCGGGACCTTGAGGTCCCAGACAAGCCCGAACCAGGAAAGTGTTTTGAGGATCAAATGGGTCATGTCCAGTTCCCACCAGTAAAAGCCCTGGCGTTCGGACGAAGGAAAACGGTGATGGTTGTTGTGCCAGCCTTCGCCCATGGTGAGCAGGGCGACCCAGAGATTGTTGCGGCTGGTGTCTTTGGTTTCAAAACGCCGCGAACCGGCGATGTGCGCAAACGAATTCACGCAGAAAGTAACGTGATGCAGAAAAACGGTACTGATGGAAAAACCCCAGACTAAAAATTGCAGGCCGCTCGTTTGAAGGCCCGGGAAGAAATACGCGAGGCCGTAACTGAGGAGCGCCATGAATGCCAGAAAAGTAAGCGGTACGACTTTTTGATGGCGGTTGAGATAAACGAGTTCCGGATAGCGCATAAAGTCCGGTACGAGATCGTCGGGTTTTAAATTCGCATTTTTTTTGCACATGACCCAGCCCATATGCGCCCAGAAAAAGCCGCGCTGCGAGGGGGGATGGGTATCGAGTTTTGTATCGGCATAGCGGTGATGGTGCCGGTGGTGCGCGGCCCACCAGAGCGGGTCTTTTTGAAAAGCGCTGCAGCCCAGGACGGCCAGCGCAAATTGAAAGGCCCGGCTGGTTTTATAAGAACGGTGCGAAAAATAACGGTGATAGCCGCCCGTCAGGCCGAACATGCGCGGAATGAGCGTCACCAAAAATAAAACGAAAGCCGCCGGAGTGACGCCGCACCAGAGCACCGGAATACAGCCGACGTGCAAAAGAATAAAGGGGATGTTGCCCCAGAATTCAATTTGCTCGTTTTTGCCCAGCGACGTTTGAAACGTTTCAAGAACGTCGGTATTAACGGGCAGCGTACTGGTTTTCATGCGATAAGATCTCCGGGGTACTGGATTGAGTCAGAATCAACTGTAAATTGTGAATGTGCCGCGAGTCAAACCCCGCCTCGCAATAGCTAAAATAATAATTCCAGGCGCGAAGTAAACGCTCGGGGTAGCCCAAGGCCTTGATCGCAAGGCGGTGCGCATTAAAACGCATCCGCCAGTGCCGCAGTGTTTCAGCGTAATGCGGGCCGATATCTTCCGTTCCTGCCAGAGTAAAACGGGACGCACGGCCGATGCTTTCTTTCAAGGCTTCCAGCGAAGGCAGATGGCCGCCCGGAAAAATATGTTTTTGAATGAAATCGCAGTTCAGCCGGTAATTTTCATAACGGTCGTCCGGAATCGTGATGACCTGAATGACTGTCCGGCCGCCGGGTTTTAAAAGACGGTCCAGCGTTTTAAAGTAATCGTCGAAATATTCATGGCCGACCGCTTCCAGCATTTCGATCGAGACAATGCGGTCAAAATGGCCGGTGACATGCCGGTAATCGCAAAGTTTGAATTCGATACGGTCAGAAAGGCCGGCTTCTTCGACGCGCGCGCTGGCCAGTTTCAGTTGTTCTTCCGAAAGCGTGATGCCTGTGACACGGCAGCCCGTGCGGCGCACGGCTTCCAGGGCAAATCCGCCCCAGCCGCAGCCGACCTCAAGCACATGATCATCGGGCCCGATTTGGGCTTTGTCAATGACCATGTGCAGTTTGCGGAGCTGGGCCTGGGCCAGGTCTTCGTCCGGCGTCACGAAAACGGCGCAGGAATACATCCAGGTTTCATCCAGAAATTGCTCGTAAAAGGCATTGCCCAGATCGTAATGTTCCTGGATATTTTTCTTGCTCATGTGGATGGTGTTTTTACGCAGGACATGCTTGCCGCGGTTGATCCAGCGGCTTAGGACCTCAAAAAAAGCGTTTTGATGTTCGAGATAGGGTTTATTCTCGATCAGCAGATTAAGGACCGCCGTGAGATCGGGCGTTTCCCAATCTTCTTCCATATAGCCTTCACCCAAGCCGATGCCGGCATCACGGGCCAGGCGTAGAAAGAAGTCGTAATGCTGGATTTGGATGAGCGCTTCGATGCCGGGATGTTTTCCGCCGAAGACACGCCGTGTGCCGTCCGGAAAAGCCAGCGTCAGGCGGCCCTTTTGAATGCGCTCGAAAAAGGGCAGCAAAAGACGCATGCACAGCCGTTGACGGAAGCCGGGCAGGGCCATGCGGAGCGTCATGCGGCTTTTGGGGACCGGTTTTTTAAAAGCAGGTAATTTTTTTTCAAAGTAAAGCCTTGCCGCCTGCCAGTGAATGCGCGGCAGTGTCAGGAAAACGGATAAAGGAAACCGCACTAGTGTAGCGAAAAGAGAGCCGCTTGTCAGCGGCCGGGCTTTCCCCGTCATTTGGGCCAGCAGGGCGGGCTTGCCTTCACGGTAAAGATTGACATTGAGATCGACGGTTTCTCCGGGATGCGAAACAACGAACTTGTATTCACCGGTCCGGTCAAAAAAAGGCGAAACATGAAAAACCTTGGCTGATTGACCGCGATAAAGCCGGGCCGCGCCATCCCAAACCGGATCGATGCAGGTATAAACGTGCATTTCACCAAAGGTATTGTTGACTTGCGTGACAAGCGCGCGCAGCTGGCCCGCGGCGTCATAGACATAAAAGAAGCTGGCCGGATTAAAAACATGGCCGAGAAAACGGGCGGTTGTGACGAGTTCGATGCGCTTGAGTTCAATGTCCAGTCCCTGCGCGCGAAGCAGATCGGCCAGTTTGCCGCGCAGCGTTCCCGGTCCGCGCTGCAGATAATCGCCGTCGTAAAACGAAAAAAGATTAAAACGGTTGTGTCCAAAGCAAGGGATTTTGCGCGCGATTTCAGGCAGTTCGTCCAGGTCGAAGCAGAAAAAATACACGGGATACTCAAAGCGGTGCTTAACCGGCGCCAGGCGCTCATGCAGCAGCTTGCCGGTGTAAACTTTTGAATTGACCACTTCTTTCCTTTCAGAATCAAGCATAGTAAAGCTCACATAAATGAGAAGGGGTCATCCCCGCCTCTGTGCGGAGACCGAGACAGTCATGTACACAACGCTGATGGCGTTGTGTCATTCCCGCAGGCTTTTGGCGGGGATCAAGAGTCCCTTGATCTTCGATAAAAGCATTCGAAGATGACGCGCTCATAAAGTCACCCCGAACATTGCGCTCACGGCGGCGGCGGATTTGACGGCATCTTCATGGAACCCATAGCTGAAATAACTGCCGCAGTAAAACGTGCGCTGCTGGCCGTTTAAAGCCGGCAGTCCGGCTTGCGCGGCCAGGCTCTTTGGCGTGTACTTGGGGTGCGTGTAATGAATCACGCGATAGACGTGTTCCTGCGGAATTCCGGTTTGCCGGTTGAGCGAGACAAAATAATCTTTTTGGGCCTGCAGGCTTTGCAGGCGGTTCATGTGATAAGTGAGCGAAACCGGAGAATCCTGGGTCTGATGCGATTCAAGGATGTAATTCCAGGATGCCCATGCGCTAGGGCGGCGCGGCATGGCCGAAGCATCGGTGTGAAGGACCGCCGTATTGGAGGTGTATTCCCAGGCGCCCAGCAAGCGCTTTTCATCCGCGGAAGCATCTGCCAAAAGCGGCAGGGCTTGATCCGCATGGGTTGCGAAGACGGCATAATCATAGTCCTGCGTCGTGGAATTTTTTTCGCGGACCGTCACTTTTTCAGGAGTCCGCCGCACGGATTCAATCTCGGCATTGAGTCTGATTTGGCCTTTGAAGCGGCGCTCAATTTCATGCACGTAGGTATGGCTGCCTTTCGGAATCGTGCGCCAGAGCGGCCGGCCTTTCAGGGCCAGCAGGCCGTGATTATAAAAAAAACGCAGGAAGGACTTGGCCGGAAAGAGAAACATTTCGCGCAAAGGGGTGGACCAAATCGCCGCGCCCATGGGAATGAGATAAAAGTTCATAAAGGGCCGGCCCATTTTGAGTTTTTTTAAATAGTCTCCGAGCGTCAGGCCTTCCAGCTTATTTTCCTGCAGGTCTTTTACGGCCTGCTTGTTGAAACGCAGAATGTCCCGGACCATCGAGTAAAAAACGGGATTCAATAAATTTTTGCGCTGAGCCAGCAGTCCGGCCGGCACATAGCTTGAATATTCAAAGTCCGGTGTTTGACTGCTGAAACTAAAGGACATATCACTGGGCTGGCCCCGGATGCCCAGTTCCGTCAGCAGGCGGATAAAAACAGGATAGTTCTGATCGTTATAGACGATAAAACCGGTGTCAACCGGCAGGCCTTTGTCCGGGCCGCGATCAATGACAATCGTGTTGGTGTGGCCGCCCAAGTAGGTGTTTTTTTCATAGAGCGTGACGCGGTGTTTTTTGGAAAGAAGGTGGGCCGTCGTGAGCCCCGCCACTCCCGCGCCGATGACGGCGATGGTCTGGCCTGAAGGCGGAATGTTAAAAGGTTGCAGCATAGGTCCTTAGGTGAATTTGAGAATCATGCCACTGGGCATTTGCTTTTTCAATCCTTTCTACGCAGCCGGCCTAATTTCGGATTGCTATGCAGGTGCGCGTCGTGCTATAAAAAGGCCCCTATGACAGAATCTTCGATTCCTCTTTTGCGCAAAATCGCACGCCGTGATGCGGCGGCTTTCAAGGAATTCTACCGGCAATTTGCCGGCTTCGTTTTTTCGATTGCGCTGCGTATCCTGCAAGTCCGCTCCGAAGCGGAAGACTTGCTGCAGGAAATCTTTTTTCACGTTTGGGAAAAGGCGGATTCTTACGACCCCAGCCGCGGCACGCCCGAGGCCTGGCTCAGCACTTTAACGCGTTCGCGGGCAATCGATAAGCTGCGCCGGCTGCGTAGAAGAGAGGGAAGGGACGTGTCTGAGCAGGAGGAACCTGCGGTCCAGCCTGCTTTTCAGGATGCCGTGGCCGCGCGCGAAGCTTTGAAAGAAGTGACGCCCCTGCAGCGCGAAGTTTTAGAGTTGGCTTATTTTGAAGGGCATACGCAGGAAGAGATTGCTCAAAAATTAAAAGTGCCCTTGGGCACGATCAAAACCCGGATCCGGGATGGACTGATGAAACTGCGCGAACTTTATCACAACGAATCCCGCGGCGGAGGCCGGTCATGAACGACCACGAGAACGACTGGCTGGAGCTGGCGGAACTTTACGCTTTGGGCGCTCTGAGCCCGGCGGAACGCGAGCGCTTTGAGCAGCATTTGGAGCAAAACGCGGGCGAAGGGGTGCGGCATCTGCGCGAAAAAGTGCGTGAAACCCGCGATGCGCTGGTGTTTTTAGCCAAGGAATTGCCTCCCGCCAAACCTTCGGACGCCGTCACGGCCCAAATTTTTGAGAGAATTGATCAAACGGCCGCGCGGCCGTTTTGGGACCATGGCTGGTGTATTGCCGTGGCCGCCTTTGCTTTGGCGGCTTTGGGCGCGAATCTCTGGGCCGGAAACCGGACGGCAGTGCGGTTTGAGCAGAGGGTAGCGGCGTTGCAGCAGGAGCTGGGCCAAAGCAAGCCGGTGCTGGAACTGATTTCGAATGAACTCACCCGCGTGGTGGAGCTGAAAGGCCTGGAAGCCGCGCCGGGAGCTTCGGCCTATCTTTTCTGGAATCCGGAAACCCGCCAAGGGTTTTTCTCCGGCCGGAATTTGCCCGGACTCACGCCGCAAAAAGTCTATGAACTTTGGGCCTTGGCCGGAAGCCAGCCGGTGCGTGCGGGAGTTTTTGAGGTGGATGTGCGCGGGAACGGAACTTTTTCTCTGCCGGACCTTCCCGCAGGTCTCGCCTACGACACCTTCGCTGTCACCATCGAACCTTCCGGCGGTACGGATGCGCCCACCGGGGCCATGGTCTTAGCCGGTAAGGTTTAACTTACTAAACTGGTTTGCAAGTTCCTTCTGTTTTTTCCCCCACCTTAGTCCTCCCCCGAAAAGCACGGGGAGGAAACAATAGACTCTCTTTTATTTCTCCCCCCGTGCTTTTCGGGGGGAGATTAAGACGAGGATGATTCACGGCCAACAGCCGTGCATACATCCCAGTCTCTGTCTCCGCACAGAGAGGGGGGAAACTCGCACACGGCGTTGACTTACTACCAATCCGTGGGCTTGTAATCTTTCAAGAATTTGCCCCAGACGTGCTCGCCGGTGAGCAGTCCGGAGAAGATGGGGTCGACCAGGCGCGCGGCACCGTCAACAATATCAAGCGGCGGCTCGAAGTCGTGCATGTCTTTCTTGGCCTGACTGATCTCGGCCGGGTCTTCATCCGTAATCCAGCCCGTATCCACGGCATTCATGTGAATGCCGCTTTTGACGTAATCCCGCGCCGAAGTCCAGGTCAGCATATTCAACGCCGCCTTGGCCATGTTGGTATGCGGGTGCTTGTCTGTCTTGGTGTAACGGCTGAATTTTCCTTCCATGGCCGAAGCGTTGACGATGTGCTGTTCACCGGTGCGGCAGCGTTCCATCAGCGGTTTGAGTTTGGCCGTGAGAATGAAAGGCGCCACGGCGTTGACCAGATGTACTTCAAGCATCTCGGAAGTCGTCACATCCGCAAGTTCAAGCCGCCAGCTGTTGATGCTGCGCAAATCCACCTGCTGTAAATCCGCATCCAGTTTTCCTTCCGGAAAAATTTCAGTCAAACTCACGCGTGACTCTTCATCCATTTCGTAGGGGATCATCGACAGCTGTGCAGAAGCGCGGATGCCGATGGCCGGATTTTTGCCGGGCCAGGTTTTGAGGACCGTGTTCTCGACACGTTCACCCGGCGGCGGCAGAAAGACTGCATCCAAACTGCGTTTGCAGGCTTCATGCGCAGCCAGAAGCGATTGCAGTTCGGACGGAAGCTGGGTGACGGGCTTTGTTTCCCAATCCATTAAATGGCGATAGAACCCGGGCGGCTTGCGCACGGTCTGGGCCGCATTATTAACTAAAAAATCGAGCCGCTCTTCGTGGTTTAAAAGATACAGGGCAAACATTTCCACGCTGGGGGAATGGCGCAGATCAAGGCCGTGAATCTGCAGACGGTGTTTCCAAACATTGAAATCTTCTTCGCGGCTGAAACGCAGGGCCGAGTCTTGCGGGAAACGCGTCGTCACGATTGTGCGCGCGCCGGCGCGCAGCAGTTTGAGCGCCGTGTGATAGCCGATTTTGACGCGGCCGCCGGTCACAAGCGCAGTGCGGCCGTCCAAAGGCGCAGTTTGAAAACGTTTTTGATAATTTAGACTTCCGCATTCGACACACATGGAATCATAGAAAAAATGGGCGCGCGTGTAATCGGTTTTGCAGACGTAGCAGCCTTTCGGGATTTTAAATTCCAGGCCCTGCTGATCCGGGGCGGCAATTTGTTTGGGCGCTTGAAAGACCGAGACTTGGCGCGCTTTGCGGATTTCGGTATTTTTGCGGACTTCCTGGTCGTGCTGCTGCCGGCGCTGCTGTTTGAGTTTGCGTGCTGCGCGGGAGACTTTGCGCTGGTCATCAATCGTCGGATGCGCGACGCGGCCTGCCGCCTTCATTAAGCGCGTGCGGTCTTCATGCGAAATATGGATCAGATAAGCCGGGTCCCGGTTCAGGGCTTCGAGAATGCGCAGGCAAATTTGAAACTCTCCGGCTGGAAGAGGTTCGGGCGGTTTAATGGGAGTGGCGGGTAAGGAATCCGGCATGAGGGGCGTATTATGGCGAAAAAGAGCAGGGGGGTC
>JAHFHF010000063.1 GCA_023247055.1 Candidatus Omnitrophota bacterium | reverse complement strand
AGTGGGTTATCCACATATCCACAGAGTTCACAAAGAGAAAGAAAAAAAGAAGCAAAAAAAGAAAGAGAAAGCACGACGACTACTTCTTAACAAAACGTCCACTGAATTGGGGAAGGTCATTGAGGCAAGTCGCTCAAGGGCGAAAAGACTATCAAGGGCGCAAGAAATGGGTGCCTGTCAGTCGATTGGCTCAGAAAATTGACAGGGTTAAATTGGGTGACACAATGTTGTTATATTATATCAACGGAGGAAAATATGATAAAAACACTAACCGCGCATGGTAATAGCTCAGCGCTTGTCATTGAAAAAGCTAGTATTCAGAAATTTTAAGTCTGATCTTAACGAAAAAATCCGCAAGAGCAAAAGGTTTGAATTGCTTTTTAAATTTGAACTTGCAAAACTCAAAATAACCGAAAAATTCTACCGGCTTTTAGAAAGACTGCGGTTTTCCTAATCGTCGGTCTTATCTGAATCTGGTCCTGTTATAGACACCTATAAGACAGACACCCAGAGGCCAAGAAGCGAACTGCTGGAAAATTTTGCCCGCTGTAACCTCTTCTGTTATAACCTGTTAAATTACTCGGCGCTTGAATGGGAATTTAGCTCCAAGGGAGCTACGGATCAGAAGGTTACAGGTTCGACTCCTGTCGGGCGCGATTTACTTTTCTTTTTATCGCAGCGGTTTTGCAGTTTTGATGTCAATACGGATCAGTTTGTTGCCGGCGTCTACGCGGACAACTTTCTGCCGTGTTTTGGCGGCGTCGCGGCGGGAAAGCTGTTCCAAGGCAAGAATAATCACCTGATCACCGGGTTTAAAAAGATGGGCGGGGCAGCCATTGAGACAAATTTCTCCGCGGCCCGGGTCGCCTGCGATCGCATAGGTCTCCCAGTGTTCCGCATTGGTCATGCTGTTGATGTGCACGAGTTGAAAAGGAAGAATGCCAGCGGCTTTCATGAGCAGGGGGTCAATCGTGATGCTGCCCTCATAATCCAGCCGTGCTTCTGTTACGCGGACACAGTGAAGTTTGCCTGTGCAGACAGTCATTGACATAAAATGGCACCTCTTTACAATCTAATCGAAAACTTCGATTTTCACAACATCTATGAAAAGGGGGTGCAAAATGGGTGAGATAAAGTCTGTTTTTTTCTGTTTTGGTTTTTTTCTTCTAACCGCAGGCAATGTTTGCTCCGCTTCGGCAGAAGATGCGCCTTCGATTAAAACGTATACTTTGAAGGACCTTCGTCCGGTCGTGTCCAACAGCGGCCGATGTGATGCCATTCACCAAGAGCTTAAAGCATTGACCCAAACGCCGCTTTCCCTGCAATTCTCGAAACATCCGGAAAAAGAAGGGCACTATCTTGTTTCTGACATGACCGGCCGGCTCAAAGAGCACACGCATACCCGTGCGAAACAGAAAGCCGAGGGAAACCGTTTCCATCGCACCAGTACCGGTAGTTTCGAGGTCAACGGCCAAAAAGTGGATTATGTTGCCGATATTTCCGCGGACCTGGATAATCCAGGCCATCAGTATCTCTACCCTGTCATTTTGGCCGGCGATAACGCGCGTTGTTATTACACAGCCCTTATCCAGCCCAGCGAAGAAACCGTCGCGGCTTTTAAAGAAAGCGTGCGCTCGGGGGCCGCTGCCCAAGGCGCGGATCTTCATCAGGCTTAATTTGTGATGCGGCAATCTCTTCTCGAATACCGGAAAGCCCGCCCCGAAGATTTTCAGCAGATTCTTGACCTGCAAAATGCAAATCTGTTTTCAGCCCTCGATGAAAAGGAGCGCTCAAGCGGATATCTGTCCACGGCATTTACTCTCGAACAATTCGAGAGAATGCATGAAAGCCTGGGCATTTCCGTTTGCCTGGACGAAAACAAAGTTTGCGGCTATTTCTGCTCCAGCACGCCCGAAGTGAATACAGCCCCCATTCCCCGCGCGATGGTCAAGCACTGTTCCATTCTGACTTACAAAGGCAAGCCGCTGAATTCTTACCGTTTTTATATCGCCAATCCCATCTGCATTCATAAAGATTACCGCGGCTCAGGGGCTTACGTCGGGCTCATCAAAAAGATGCTGGAACTGGGCGCGAACGATTACGATTTAGCTGTAGGTTTTGTGTCAAAGGAAAATTACCGGAACCTGCGGGCCGCCCGAAAATTAAGCGTGGAGACGGTAGGGCAATTCTCGGCAGAAGGCCAAACGTTCTGGGTCATGGTTCTTCCGGCGCCCAAAATTAATGCTGGGCAGACAGTTTCTTTGCGCCGGTCTCTGCAAACAAAAAAACTTGTCGATTGTATCGGGAATACGCCCTTAGTCGAGCTCGAATGTTTTTCCAGCCCTGAAAAAAACGTCCATCTATTTGCAAAACTAGAAATGTTCAACCCCAGCGGCAGCATCAAAGATCGCATCGTCGCCCATATCCTCCAGGTTGCTGAGAAAAAAGGCCGGATCAAACCGGGCGATATGCTGGTAGAAGCGTCGTCGGGCAATACCGGCGTTGCCCTTACGATGATCGGCGTTCGGAAGGGGTATCGGGTGAGCGTGGCCATGCCCGAAAAAAATGCTGAAAAAGCAGCTCTGATGCGCGTTTACGGCGCGCATGTCGTACTTTGTCCGCCTGAAGCGAAAGCGGGCGAAGCGGACCATTATGTCAGCCGGGCCAAGGCCCTTGCGGAAGCTTCCCCCGGAGCGTTTCTCGTGGATCAGTACAATAATCCCGAAAATACAAATGCCCATTACTTGACTACCGGGCCGGAAATTTGGGACCAAACGCAGGGTAAAATCGATATTTTGGTTGCATGTGCCAGTTCAGGAGGAACACTGGCCGGGGCCGGCCGTTTTTTGAAAGAAAAAAACCCAGCGCTTAGAATTATTTTACCCGACCCCTTAGGCTCGGTGTATTACGATTACTTTTACTCCAAAAAAATTAATCCGCAGTCCATCAGACCTTATGCGACCGAGGGCGCAGGAAAGCATTATTTAAGCGCCGGCATGGATTTTTCGATTATCGATGAAGTCATCCGGTTTACGGATGAAGAGGCCGTGGCTGCGCAAAAAGAGCTGGTTTTGCGGGAGGGCATTTTTGCAGGCGGGTCTTCAGGCGCTGCCCTGCATGTCGCGAAAAAAATCGCTGCCCGCCTCACCCGGCCGGCAAATATCGCCATTATTTTCCCCGATTCGGGGATGCGATACCTCTCGAAGATTTCGGCTTAGGAATTTCTACGGATCAGAAGGTTACAAGTTCGACTCTTGTCGGGCGCATACTTTTCCCCATAGAACCCCCACGGCCAATAGCTAGAAAATTAGCATAAATACTCTAAAAAAATAGTTGAATGCTTCAAGGGTTGTTCATAAAATATGAACAAACTGTTCACGTTTCATGAACGAAAGGTTCATAAATTATGAGCATGGAAGCCCTTCTCTCAACTCAAGAAAGAAAAAAAATTGTAAAAGCAGTTTTGTTCCAGATAGAACCCCTTCGTGTGAATGAGGTAGCCAGCCGGCTGAAATTGAGCAAAGGTCTTGTTTCTAAGCATCTCGATTTATTGGTTAAAGAGGGCGGAGCCAAAAGAATGCATGGAAAATTTATGGTGAATCATTCTGCCCCGCTTGTCAAAGGAATCAAAGTCTTGCTCAATATTGAGTCCATCGATTTGCTGTTTCTTAAGAAATTTAATTTTGTGCAGGGCATCGGACTTTATGGAAGCTGTGCGAAGGGGGAGAACACTCAGGATTCGGACGTTGATCTATGGGTTCTCGTAAGCGAAATTAACGAAGAGAAAAAAGCTGCTCTGGCTGCCGAAATCCGGAAACGAATTCAAAACGTCAAACCACTCTTTTTAACAAAAGAAAAAATAAAAGCTCTCAAAAAAGAAGATGAACTTTTTTATCACGCTCTGTGTTTCGGTTCCATAACCTTATACGGGGTTTCAAATGCCCTTGAGTTATAAAGATTGCCTCGACAGAGGCCTACTGAGAAAAATTCCTTCCTCCAAAGATAAAGCCCATCAATCTATGGATAAAGCACAAAAATAGTTAGAGGAAGCTAAGAAGATCTTTGAGGGTAAGGCGTATAACTCTTCGGTTTCCGCTGCTTATTTAACAATGTTCCATGCGGCGCGTTCAATGCTTTTTTGGGATGGGTGGAGAGAAAAAAGCCATATTTGCGTGGCCCGCTATCTTGAGGAATATGTCAAAAAAGAAAAGCTTGAGCAGAAATGGGTAGACTTGCTTGATCACATTCGTGAAATCCGTCACGAGGAACAATATGATCTTGGTTTCTTTGCAACCAAAGAAGAGGCGGGAAAATCTCTTGATGCGGCAACCCATTTTTTATCCAGAATAAAAAATCTCCTCGAAACAATCTCGGATAATGCTTCCTGAAAATAATCACCCGCTCGTTTAAAATCGCTGGTTCTGAGGAAGGCGCATTAGAGTTTATAGCTTGATCTTTTTTGCTCTTTTTGCATGTGTTTTGATGAATTTTCGTCACCAGTACGACACCGCCAAAAAAAACGGCTTGCGGAAATTAAAATTAGATTTTGGTAAGCCATTCTTTATAACAACTTCCATTTGCTGCGCTTACAGTGACATTTAAGATCTGAAATTTCTACGGATCAGAAGGTTACAAGTTCGACTCTTGTCGGGCGCACTCTTCGGAAAAACATGTAAGTCGCTTTCCTTTCATTTTGATACCACGCCGCTTGATCGCTTTCGCACCCTCGCCGCAGACGTGATTTACACGCACCCGCGGCTATGATATTCTTTGCCAACGATGAACTCTAAAAAGATTATCTCCAGGGCCTGCGTCTGCGTGATTCTCGCTTTTTTTCTTCCGGCCTGCTCGGTAAAAACCGGCCCCAATTTACTGACACCTCCATCCACGGTTAAAGACCGCGAACCCGTTTTGCGGCTGGGGGAGGTCACCGAAGCGCTCACAGGCTCCTGGACCCAGGATCCAGGCATCGGTACGGCTGTTTTCCGCAATTATGTGATTGATGCTTTCAAAAAGCCCGCGATCGCGTCTCGCTTTTCATCGTCCTCCTCGAACCTGACGATGAACATTGACCTGGTGTCTGATCACGAGTCCGACCAGCCGCGGCTCAGCAGCCTGGGCGCCTTGAGCATGGCCACCCTGGGGATTATTCCGCTCAATTATTTTTCAGCCTGGGATGTCGATTGCAAAGTGACCATTCTTTCGCCGACAGGTGAAACCGCGGCCGACTACGTGTTTCAGGAACGCGGCACTTACACTATCTGGGCTTATCCACTGACTATGCTGACCCTCTCAGGCGCGGGCATTAAAGGCGATCACGATGCCCGCATCATTTTCACCAAGGTGGCCGATAGCCTGGCCGCGAAAATTGCCGAGGCCGTAGACCAGGATTATGAAAAACTTGCGGCGCGGGTTAAAAAACCCGGACTGCCTCAGGAACTAACATCCGAGAAAGCCATTGAGACGCCCAAGCCGCTTATTATTTAAGCCGGGCGGATTATTTTTACTTTTCGTCTTTTTCAGCGTCTTTTTTTTCTCTACCGCCTGCCCGGCGGAAAAAGCCCCCAACCCCCTTTTTAATCTTGCAGCCGCCTATCGCAGCGATGGCGCTCCGGTGCTGGCCGCGCTCTGGTTCCGGGCATATCTTGAAACCAACAGCGCTTCTTCGGATGCAGAGGCCGTGCGACGTGAAATCAAACGCCTTGATGATCAAATGGAGCAAAAGCCGCGGGAACTTCTGCGTCTTGCGCTGGAAGCCGCGGTCAAGATTCCGGATGAATATTGGGAAGAGCGGCAGCGGGCCATTGAAAACGCGGCCCGGCTCTACGCGCTTTCCGGAAAAATCGACGATGCCGTAACCGTTGCCAAACAGGGTGTGCGGCCCATGAGCCGGTCTTTTTTTCAGCGCGAATACGGCGAATACCTCGCGGCCGGCGGTGACGAAGAAGCCGTCACGCGCCTGATCGGCGCAATCGAAGACCCTGCGGAAGCAAACCATCTGCGCGAAACCCTTTTTCGCACCCGACTTCTTCGCGGGAAAAAAGACGAAGCCGCCGAGTTTCTTCCGCAAATGCCGGATTCACCCGCCCGCAGCCAGCTCCTGACCCAGCTTGCTTCCGCGTATGCCCGCAGTTTTGATCCCGGCCAGGTTCTGTTTCTGCTGCAAGAGGCCGCTAACCAGGAACAACGCGCAGCGCTTGAAGCACTTGCCCTGCTTGGTGAACTGCGCAATGGCAACAAAGAAGAAGCCCTCCATCTAGCCCAAAAAATCAAAGAAGAAAACGCCTCTTCCGCGTTAAACATTGCGCGGGTTGTGCTGGGCGAAGGGGCCGACGTATTCCGTGAAATTGAAGCATCGCAGCCGGTGCAAGGCGCGGAATGGAAAAAACAATCCGATTTGTATCAGGCGGCCCTGGCCGCGCTCTGGAGCGGCGACACAACATTGGCGCAAAACGGATATGAAACTCTGAAAAAATCCGGGCCTTCGGATTACCCGGTCATCCTGGGCGCGTATCTGGCGGCCGAAAACGGGCAGATTGAAAAAGCCATCGAGAGCCTAAAGACCCTTTCCGAACAAACCCGCACAGACCTGGCCGCGTCTTTTTTCTGGCGCGCCGTGGGCAAAAAAGACCGGGGGCAAATCCAGAACATTATTTCAGCTTTATCCGCAAGTCCGGCCGCGCAGGGCCAATTACTTGTGGAATATGCGAAGCTGCTGAGTTTCGGAGGAAATGATTCCGAGGCCCTGAACGCTGCCCGCCAGGCCGCCGACCTTGCAGTCAAACATCATTCAGGGGCTGTTCTTTCCGGGGTTCTGAAGTGGGCCGCAGAAAATCAGCAGCAGGAACTGGTAAAAGCCCTCAGCGGCGCCGAACGGTTAGTCCGCTGGCAGCTTCTTTCGGGGGAGCTTGAAAAACAAGCCTCCATCCGCGATCTGTCAAAATTCATCCGCGAAAAAAATGGCGATGATTTAAGGGCCGTGGCGTTCCGGCTTGAAAACGCGGCCGGCGATTGGATCAGCGCGCAGCTTTTCATCCGCTGCGTTGAAAAAAGGCACCGGTCATGAAAAAACAAGCCGTCCTTTTTACCGCGCTTTTGATCTGCCTGATTTTGCCTGGGACCGTACGGGCCGATGAAATTCAGGGCGTGGCCACGGGCTGGTGGTCAGATTCGGCGGGCAATAATTACTACGGCAGCCCGCCGTCTTCTTCCGGCAGCTCCTCGGATTCTTATCCCTCCGCCTACGGCGACGGCGCGGCAAGACTCGGCGAGGCCGTAGGGGCGGCCTTCTCCCAGGCGCTCAGCAATATGGCCGCGGCCCAAGCTGCTTACTCACAGGCTTACAGCCTGAATTTTCAAGGCAACAGCGCCATGTCCCAGCGCAATTACGAACAGGCCGTCGCCTTTTATCAGCAGGCGCTCGGTTTTTTGCCGAATGATGCCTTCATCGCCAAAAACCTGGCAAAGGCGCAGGCCGGCCTTTCCAATGCCCGGGGGCTGGAGTTTCACAGACAGGGCGACTGGCAAAACGCCATCGCCGCCTATAAACAAGCTCTTCAGTATGATCCCGCCAACCGTGAAGTGCGCCAGAACATCCGGCTGGCCCAGCAAAGAGAATCCTACGAAATCATCCGCCGGCGCGAAGAAGCGCTGCGCCTTCAAATGCAGCAAGCCGCAATTGAAATGCGCCTGCGCGCTGAAGCCCTGACAGTCGACCTCAAACCGCCGCCGGACAAAACCGTTGATGTCAAAAATCTGCAGGCAAGCAAATATGGTCCGGACAAGGGGCTGCGCATCAACGAAAATGTGCCCCTGCCTGATCCCAACGCAGCGCTGCCCGAGGAAGCGCTGCCTCAAGCACGCGGCGAGGGCGTTTTGAATACAGCAAGCGCCGCCGCGGACAAAGTGATCGAGAGCTACCACGAGGGCACGGCCTGGGTGCGCGAACAAGTCAGCGACTTGGGCTGGGAGCAAGCGTGGGAAAATGCGCCCAAGTATATTCCGGGGGCCGGCATTGCGAAACAACTCAAGGAATATTATGAAGACACGACGGACCTTGCCGAAAAAGCCGGTGACCCGCAGAAAGAAACCGCCTGGCAAATTTTCAATCAGCTGGGCCCCTCGGTCCAGCGCGCCGCCAACCCGGACCAGCATATGACAAGCGCCGAGATGGACCAAATCCTTGCGGAGCGGGTCGAATTTCACCAAAGAGAGGCGCAGTATGCCTGGCGCGAAAAATATCTGGAAAAATCCAAAGAAACAATGAAAGAGTTCATCAAAGAACGCAAAGAACTTGCCAAAGAAAGGGCCGAGTTAATCAAAGAGCAGGAAAAAGCGCACAACGAAAAATGGCAATGGATCAAAGACCCGCCGCCAAAAGACAAACAATTATTTTTTGATTTCAACGCAGACCCTCCCTCCAAAAAAAAACAGTAGAAATCGGGGGCAATGTATGCGAAAGCCAAGAAGTTAACTATTCAAAATTTTTGCCCGCTGTAACCTCTTCTGTTATAATCCGTTAAATTATTTTGCGCTTGAACAAGAATTTAGCCCCAAGGGAGCTGCGGATCAGAAGGTTACAAGTTTGACTCTTGTCGGGCGCGCTCTCATTAATTAATAAAAAAGTGATGTAAATAAAAAGCGCGTCCTGTCCCGCGCAGTAGCCGCGAACAGTCGTGAGCGGCTGTTTACGAAGTCGTGGACGGGCGCATTCTTTCTTACCCTGAATCACTCGCCATGGAAATTCCCGAGCAGCATTTTATGAAGGAAGCGCTCAAGCAGGCGGCGCTGGCGCTTGAGAAGGGCGAAGTTCCGGTCGGGGCCGTGGTTGTTTTTGAAAATAAGGTGATTGCGCGCGCGCATAACCAGATGGAAATGCTGCATGATCCGACGGCACATGCCGAAATTATCGCGCTGACACAGGCTTCCGAGACGCTGTCGCACGGCAAAGGAAATCACCGCGGCTCGCTGGAAGGTTGTACGCTGTATGCGACGCTTGAGCCGTGCGCCATGTGTGCGGGTGCGCTGGTGGTGACCAAGTGCAAACGCCTGGTCTTCGGCGCGCATGATGCGCGCGCCGGAGCGTGCGAAACGCTTTACAAGATTACGACGGATGACCGGCTCAATCACCGTTTGCTGGTGCAGAGCGGAATCATGGCGGACGACAGTAAGCTTTTTCTGCAGGAATTTTTCAAAAGTCTGCGAAAGGAAAAGCGATAGGCGCCTAAACGCACGACTGATTTTTGGAGAGGTCGCATAGCCCGGTTTATTGCGCTCGCCTGGAAAGCGGGTAGACCGCAAGGTCTCGAGAGTTCAAATCTCTCCCTCTCCGCCATTCTTCTTCGCTGTGTCTTTAACAGCACAGCTTCGAAGGAATTGCCCTTTGGGTGTGTCTTTAACGACGCAGCTTCGAAGGAATTGCCCTTTGGGTGTGTCTTTAACGACGCAGCTTCGAAGGAATTGCCGCGGTATGTATTATGTTTACATTCTTACAAGTCAGAAGGATCCAGAGAAAATTTATATTGGTCTGACGACCGATTTAAACAACAGGCTGGAAGAACACAATTCCTTCCAATCCAGCTATTCTAAGCGTTGCGCGCCTTGGCAATTAAACACATACATGGCTTTTACGAGTAAACCTGCCGCCGTGAAGTTTGAAACTTATTTAAAAAGCGGTTCTGGTTTTGCCTTTTTGAAAAAAAGATTGTTGGGTTAATTTCAAAATAGCGGCCAGTTCCTGCGCAGCTAAGGCGATAAGCACTTAGCGGAGCAGAATGCCAGCCATCCAAATTAAGAACCTGACCAAGTTTTACCGCAATCAATTCAAGGCGCTGGCAGACCTTCAGCTGACCGTGGAACCGGGGCAATTCTTTGGTTTTTTGGGCCCCAATGGCGCGGGCAAGACCACGACCATTGGTGTTATTACGGGCCTTGCGAATTTTCAGTCGGGCGATGTGAAAGTTTTCGGAAAAGACGTGCGCAAAGACTACCGCGAGACGCGCGCCATGATCGGGCTGGTGCCGCAGGAATTTAACTTTGATCCGTTTCTTTCCGCCGAGCAAATTTTAACGTATGAGGCGGGTTATTTCGGAATCCCTTACCGCGAAGGCAAGAAACGCGCGGAAGAATGGCTGAAATTTTTTGATTTATGGAGCAAACGCAAGGACGGTTATAAGCGTCTCTCGGGCGGCATGAAGCGGCGGCTGCTGATTGCGCGCGCGCTGATGCACGATCCCAAAATTTTGATTTTGGATGAGCCTACGGCCGGGGTCGATTTGGAATTGCGCTATCAACTCTGGAGTTTTTTAAAAGACCTGAACAGCAAGGGTAAAACGATTTTTCTGACCACGCACTACATCGAAGAAGCCGAGAAACTGTGTACGCATGCTGCCATTGTGCATCAGGGCCGCGTCGTGGCGCAGGATTCAGTGGATAAGTTGATTCACGGCCTGCATGCGGAGTTCGTTGACCTTGATTTGAAAACAGCCGTCTATGAATTTCCGAAGCAAGTGGGGGATGTGCAAGTGGTGCTGACTAACGGCGGCCGCGGACTTTCTTTTCAGGAAAAACCCGGGATCGTCAATAAGGTTCTGCACATCCTGCATGAGAAGGGGATTGAGATCGAAAAAGTCGGCGTCAGGCGTCCGACGCTCGAAGATGCCTTTTTGACTTTAACGGCAAAAAAAGGAGCCGCCGGCAGTGATGCTTAATACGGGTTTTGTCACCTTGGTCAAACGTGAAATCGTGCGTTTTACCTGCGTATTCACGCAGACGATTTTTCCGCCGGTGATGTCGAGCTTTCTCTATATTTTTATTTTTGGATTTTCGCTGGGCGGCCGGATCGAGACTGTCCAGGGCGTGCCTTACCTGACCTTTTTGATCCCAGGCCTAATGATGATGTATGTGATTGAAGGTTCCTATGCCAATACGTCGAGTTCGCTTTTTATCTCGCGCTGGGCCAATAACATCGAAGAAATGCTGGTGACGCCTCTGTCTTACCTTGAAATGGTGACGGCCATTTTGATCGGCGGGGTGGCCCGTTCCGTGGTGGTGACGAGCGGGGTTTATTTGGTCTCGCTCTGTTTCGTGCAGACCTTTCCGGTCCACCCGGCCTGGACTATTTTTTTCATCATTTTTGTGTCGCTTACTTTCTCCGCAGTGGGTATGATTATGGCGTTGTTTGCCGAGGAGTTTGAGCACCTCTCGCTGATGACGACGTTTGTGATTACGCCGCTGGTTTTTCTGGGCGGGGTATTTCACTCCGTCGCGATGGTGCCGGAAGCCCTGCGCTGGATCACGCATTTTAATCCGATGTTTTACATGGTCAACGGCCTGCGCTACGGCATGCTCGGCCGCTCGGATGTGCCGCTGGGCCAGAGCGCGGCGGTGGTTTTGGTTCTTTTTGCCATGCTTATGAGTGTGACGGTTTATTTGTTTCATATCGGATTCAAGCTGCGAAAGTGATACAGCGCTAACGGCGCTGTATACACGACTGTCTTTGCCGCCGCGCAAAGGCGAAAGTGATACAGCGCTAACGGCAATGCCCTCACCCTAGCCCTCTCCCAGAGGGAAAGGGAAAAAGAGGTGAAATGAGGTTGAATTATGCTGCATGCCTTTGTACAAGAAAAAGGAAAGCCTTTTGAAAGCAATGTCTCGCGCTCGCGCATGCTGCAGGCGCTCAAGGACCCCCAATGCCTGTTGTGGGTTGATCTTGAAAATCCGGACGATTTTGAAAACGATGCTCTCGTCGAAATTTTCAATTTCCATCCACTGGCTGTCGAAGACTGCATTACGGACAAATCAGCGCCCAAGGTGGATGATTACGACGAATATTTATTTTTGGTGATGCATGCGGTCTGCAGCACAGGGGCTTCCGAGCTGGACACGGCGGAACTCGATATCTTTTTGGGTAAAAACTATGTCGTGACTTACCATAAAACACCGGTGCGCAGCGTCGAGCAGGTGCGGGAAATTTTACGCAAAAAAAATAGCTTTTATATGGGGCAGCAGCCTTCGCTGCTGCTGCATGCGCTTTTGGACCGCCTGGTCGACAACTATATGCCGGTGCTGGACCGTTACGACGTCAAGATCGACCAGCTCGAGGACCATGCGTTCAAAGAGGCTGGCGAGAAATATCTGGCGACATTGCTGCAAATCAAGCACGACCTTTCTACCCTGCGCCGCGTGGTGGCGCCGCAGCGCGACATTATTTATTTTTTGACGCGCAATGCTGGTGATTTCGTCGGGTCCGAGCAAATCGTTTATTTCCGCGACATTTATGATCACCTTTTCCGGATCATGGGGCTGACGGAAGCGTTTAACGAAAAAATCGGGCTCCTGATGCAGGTGCATTTTTCATACAGCTCCAACAATCTCAACGTCATTATGAAGCGCATGACGGTGCTCGCCACGCTTTCCATGCCCGCCCTGATTATTGCCAGCATCTATGGCATGAATTTTCATCACATGCCCGAGCTCGACAATCCCTACGGCTACTATTTTTCGCTGGCAACCATGGCCGTGATCGGCTCGGTCATGCTGCTTTGGATGAAATGGAAAAAGTGGATCTAGGCCCCGTTCGGCACCCTCCAATCTCAAGAAAATATTTTTCCGGCGCTCGGACAGCCTCTGCTCGGTGGCAGAGACTGCTCAGGCGCATCCTTGTTGAGGATGCGTCCTGAGCTGTCCTCGGCCTTTCAGGCCTGCGGAACTCGCGGCGAAAAAATTTTTCTTGGGATTGGCTCAAAAAAACGGCGCCTAGTGAGTGTGAGAAGATGATAAAACTAAAGCCTGCTTTGTACGGAATTGATCTTGCGGAGGCGGAAGCGCTCATGAAGACGGTGGGCGAGCCGGCTTACCGCGCAAAGCAGCTGCTCGACTGGCTCTACCATAAGTACATTACGAATTTTGACGATGCCAAAACCCTGCCTGCGGGCTTGCGCGCCAAGCTGCTTGAAACGCATGATCTTTCGGGGCTTGTCTTTGCCGAAGAGTACGAAGGCGGCCGCGGCGATTCGCATAAGTTTTTATTCAAAACGCGCGATGACCGGCTGCTCGAGAGTGTTTTGATTTCACAGATGGATCGCCGCACCGTTTGCGTTTCCACGCAGCTGGGCTGCAAAATGGGCTGTGTGTTTTGCGCCAGCGGCAAAGGCAAGTTCGGCCGCAATCTGACCGCCGGTGAAATTGTCGAGCAAGTGACGTTGATCGATAAACACATCAAACAGCATGTGACCAATATTGTTTTCATGGGCATGGGCGAGCCGCTGGATAATTTTGAGGCGACCATGAAAGCGCTTGAGATTTTGCAGGCAGCCTGGGGTTTTGATATGGGCGGACGGCGCATTACGGTCTCGACTTCCGGCATTTCGCCCAAAATCATGGATTTTGTGAAGCGCAACGAAGGCCGCGTACGTTTGTCGATTTCGCTGCATTCCAGCATCGAAGAAAAGCGCAGCGAATTGATGCCGATCAATAAAAAGTTTACCCTGCGCGGGCTGCTGGACACCCTGCATGAAGTGCACGATGTCTTGAAGCGCGACATCACCTTTGAATACACCTTGATTCGTGACGTGAATGACTCGGATGAAGAAGCGCGCGGCGTGGCGCGCATTGCCGCGCAGCTGCATGCCAAAGTCAACTTGATTCCTTACAACCCCATCCGTGAAATGGATTTCCGCACCCCTGAAAAAACCCGCATCAACGCTTTCCGCAATCATCTCGAACGCAAGGGCGTGCGCGTGACCGTGCGCCAGACCGCCGGCCGCGAGATTGATGCCGCCTGTGGTCAGCTACGCTTGGATCGGGAAAAAGAAAGCGGCTAGCGTATTAGAATCCTGTAGCCGTCAGTATGCACATGACCGTCCTTTGCCACCTACAGGTGCGGGAATGACACAGCGCTCATGGGATTCGTGTTTTGTTCTCTATCTCCCCGCTAAACCATCCGCCGGTTAAGGCATCCAATAGGGATGTGAGTTCTTCAAGACGCAGGCGTTTTTCGTAAGAGAGCGTGGCGCTCATTTCGGTGTCGCTCTGAAAGAAAAGCTCTGACTGCAGGCGCCGCCGCTCAAAATAAATGCGCATGGCCTCAGCGAGGAAATCGCGGCGCTGGTCGATCATGAGTTTTTCACGGATATCAATGGAGGTTTGTGAAGTGCTCCAGATCAAGTCGCCGAGATCCCAGCTTACGTCCGCATCCCAGCCTTGATCGATATCATCCGGTCCGCTGATATAGCGGTCGGGGTCATTCGTGCCGCCGCGGTCAAGGTCCAGTGAATTGGCGCGTGAGAAATCACGGCCAAAGGAAAATGCAGGCAGTAATGCCCGCAAACGCGATTCCAGCTGCCAGCGTTTAATTTTTCCGCTTGATAAATTGCCATAGCGAACGACCGCTTTTTGGACAGAGCGGGGCGAAGGTTCCTGCGAAATCATTTTCTCAAACCGCTGGGCATGTTCCGGCGGAAACAGCGTTTCCGAGGCGGGGAAGATTTGGTCCGGTATGAGTGTCTGAAACATGAGGCCGTTCTCAGCCGCAGCCACCAGCGTTTCGTCTGCCCCCGGACGTACGGCAAGGCCAATCAAACGTCCTGAAAAATCCTGGGAAAGAGCGTGCCAGCGCTGCGTTTCTGTGCGGAAGGCGTAGATGCGGTGTCCAGCAGCCGCAAACAGCAGGCGGCTTTTTTGCGCGTAAGCGAATGCGCTCACTGGCAGCCTTTCGAGGCCTGAAAGTGAAAGCATCGTCCAATGCCGTCCGGCATCTAAACTCTGCGCAATCCCGGAAGGCGTGGTGAACCAAAGCGTTTGTTGATCGGGACTAGCCAAAAAAATGGGCGCGAAGGGGATGGTTTCGGAATCAAGATCCTCTTCTTCGCCGGCGGCGTCTGTTTCAGCGGACTCGCTTTGCAAAAATGAGTTTTGCGGAATTTTGAAAACAGGCTGCGCGTCCTCGAGCGACTGGGCGCGGTACAGTGTATTTTCTGCGAGCACAAAAAGAGTTTTGTCTGCCGCGGCGACAAGCGTGACGGATTTGCCCAAACCCAGCGCTGCATGTGGAAACCAGGTGCGGCCCTGATCCCGCGAAACAAAAAGACCGTCCTTTGTGCCGGCCAGCCAAGCCGGTTCCGGCGCTTCGACGGCAGCAAAAGAAAGCACTGAAGATTCCGCAGCGCCGGCATGTGTGAATATTTTTTCCAAGGCCGCGGCGTGGTTATCCCATAAAAAAACCGCATCGCCGGTGAGAACAAAAAGCGCGCCGGAAGTGTGCGTGATCAGGCGTTTAATTTTTCCGGGACCCTGAATCATCGCCAGGTCTTGCCAGCCTGCCGTGGCGGGCCAGTCCGGGGAACCAGAATTGGCTGCGCTGGCCTGAAAAATTTCATGCGCCGAGGCGGCCCAAAGAGAACTCTGGTTTGCCGGATCCAACGCCATCCACGCCAAGGCGGCCGCGGCAGGCGGTTTGGGTAGAATTTCCCATGCCGGCGCAGCGGCAGGAAGATTCAGCATGAAGCCAAGGAATAAAAAAAAGAAAATTTTGTGATGCATAGGAGCCTCCCGGTTATGATTTTAAGGCATAATTATTATCCATAATATAAATATAAACAATAGAAAATTTCATTTTCCCGCAAGGCATGCTATATTGCGACCTTCGCATCTGCACTTAAACAGGCTTCAAAGGGGGACATGTCTGGCGTAACTTTATGTAGTTAAAAGGGTTGCGTGGACCTGTCCCTGGAGATTTTATGGGATTTCGCGTTGGGATTGTGGGGCTGCCGAATGTGGGCAAGTCGACTATTTTTAATACGCTTTCAGCCGCCAAGGCCGAGGCGGCTAATTATCCGTTCTGCACGATTGATCCCAACAAAGGCATTGTGACCGTTCCTGACGTGCGGCTTGAGGAACTGGCTAAAATTTATAAACCCAAACGAACGGTGCCGACCGTTATCGAATTTTACGATATTGCCGGCCTGGTCAAGGGCGCTTCTACGGGTGAAGGGCTGGGCAATCAGTTTTTGGGACACATCAAAGAAGTTGAAGCGATTATGCATGTGGTGCGCTGTTTTGATGATCCCAATATCGTCCATGTGTCTAATAGCGTGGACCCGGTGCGCGATATTGATGTGATTGATACGGAATTGTGCCTGAAAGATTTGGACACGATGTCTGCGCGATTTACTAAAACCGAAAAACTGGCGCGTGCGGGCGACAAAGATGCCAAAGAATTAATGCCGCTGTATGAGAAGGTTAAAAAGTCTCTCGAAGACGGGCGGCCTCTGCGTCTGCTGGGATTAAGCGAGGATGAGAAAAAACAAATTCAAGATCTTGCGATGCTGACTCTCAAACCCGTGCTGTATTGCGCCAATGTTGCCGAAACCGATCTGCCCGAAGGCGGCAAGTGGGTTGCTCCGGTGCGTGAGCGCGCGGCCAAAGAAGGTGCGGGCGTGGTTGTGATTTCCGGCAAGGTCGAAGCCGAGTTGATGGATCTGCCCGAAGGGGAAAAGCTGGAGTTTCTGAAAGAGTTTGGACTGAGCGAGCCCGGCCTCAAATCGTTGATTCGCGCAGGTTATGACGTGCTGGATCTTATTACGTATTTTACCGCAGGCGAACAAGAAGTGCGCGCCTGGACCATCCGCAAAGGCACCAAAGCCCCGCAAGCCGCAGGCGTGATCCACTCGGATTTTGAGCGCGGTTTTATCCGCGCCGAAACCATGAGTTATGCGGACGTCATCCGCTTGGGTTCCGCCGCCGCCGTCAAAGATAAAGGTCTGCTGCGCATCGAAGGCAAAGACTACGTCTTTCAGGATGGCGACGTTGTTCTGTTTAGATTCAGTGTATAAAACACCTACGGGCGTGACCTATTCGCCCGAGGCGCAGTCTCTGCGCAACGGCGTAGAGGCTGTTCCGGTTTAGCGTTTAACCTCCTCCGTATCATTTTCTAGCATTCACCCAAATCTAGCCACTTCTGATAAATTCGTATCTCTTTGTATTTGCTAAAGTTAAGTCGCCCATGTATTATTTAGCAAACTATTTTAAATCAAGATAAAATCAAGCCGCAAGGAGAGCCGTGTCTTGAGGTCAAACCCGATCTTCGTCCGCATTCAAACCTGGGCTATTCTGGCTATTTTTACGGCCGGTCAGGGGACGCCCATCTTTTCTGCGCCGGTCTATGCCGCATCATCGCGCTATGAGGCCGGTCTCCAGAATAATTTTGATCCTTCTCAGCTTGAGATTCCGGCCGAACTTGGAACCCTCCGTGATTCTCAGGTCATCCAAGGCGCGCCGCTTGTTATTTTGATTCAGGATGCGCATGCCGTCGGCGATGCGCAAGCCTCGATTCAGGGGTTGGCCGGATTTTTAGCTGAAAATAAGGGCGTGCGTCTTTTTGCTTTGGAAGGCGCATCTGGAAAGTTGGATCCCTTTCTTTTCCGCGCTTTTCCAGATCAAGAACTTTTAAAAAAGGAAATCGCCGGGTATGTCCGGCGCGGCGAACTTTCGGGAGCGGCAGCCGCTGCTTTGACGGAGCCTGCCGCCGCGGATTATTTTGGCGTTGAGAAAAAAGCGCTTTATGAAAAAGGACTGCGGCTTTTTTTGAAGGCTGCCGGCCAAACTCAGGCTTGGAATGAAAAGCTGGCTAAAATCCACGCGCATCTCGCTGCCCTGCAAAAACAGCACAGTTCTCCTGAACTCTTAAAACTCGAAAGCCTGCTGCAGGCCGCGGAAACCGGGGAAGGAATCGCGCTGCTGTTAGACTGGCTTCAAAAACAACCGCAAACTCCGCTGGCGGCTTATCCCCGATTGCAAGCATTGGCTAAAGAGTTGTCGGGTTCTGCGCAGGCCTCCCCGGCCATGCTGGACCGCTTTGCCGCGCAAGTCCGAAGCCGTCTTACCGGGAAGAAAGCGCTCGGCCATTTTCATCAAATCAGCCAGGATTATAAAACCGGCCAAATGTCAGAAAGTGTTTTTGCTGCCCGCCTTATCCAGGAAGCCGCCGGGCGGGGTGTGTTCGTGCCTGCAGAAATAACAGCTTTGTCCGCGCGCGCACTTTTGCTCGAAAGCCTGCAGGCACAAGATTTTTATGAGGACCTGCAGGCTTGTGTGCGGGCTGTGAAGGCTCGGCTCTTTCGGAATGATCTCGACCGGGCGCTTGACCGCGCAGCGCAGCTCATAGCGAATCTTGATAAGTTAGTTGCGCTGAAACTTACGCGTCAAGATTGGGAAGCCCTGCAAGATTTTCAGGAAGTTCTACCCGATGAAATGAATAAACTTGTTTTATTGCGCCGGCAGATTTTTGCTTCCGACGCCGCTGATTTTTACCGCAATGCCGAAGAGCGTGAACAAATCATGCACCAAAATTTACTGAAGCGGATGCGGCAGATGAAAGTTCGCACGGCAGTTTTTGTGGCCGGCGGTTATCACACCGAAGGGCTGCTAAAGCGGCTTCATGCGGAAAAAATCTCCACGCTCATGCTAATGCCCGCAATCCGCCGCATGGATGCATCAACCCATTATTGGGCCTATATGCACGACCATGTGTCCTGGGAATCATACCTGAATGCTAAGAATGGAAAAATCGACCTTTATACGGCGTTTCATCGCGCTTTACGGGACCGGCTTCTGACCGCAAAGCCAACTCTGCGCAATCTTTGGCGGAATCAAGTGCTGCAGCAATTGGCACAGACGGGCAGATTGTCGGAAGCCTCTGTCTATACGCAGTTTTTCGATTCGACGGCTCCGGAGAACGCCGCAGCCGCCGCAGCTGCGCAGCAGCTTTGGCGTGCGAAAGTCCGGAAATTCCTACTTGAACTCCGTGGTCTGCGCCGTACAGGCCCGTTGGATATAAAAAATCTTTACGGGCTGCTTGGCGTGGGGCATGCCGCGATTTTACAGCGCACGGCGATACCGCTGGTGCGAGGCACATCCCCAGCGATGCTTGATAGAGCCGCTGCAAAACTTGCGTTACGCTCCGAAGTCCGGCGCTCCAATGAAGACCTGCTGTTTGGCGTTCATGACTACGAGGCAGACTCCGCGGACAGAGAAAATGTCAAAAAGCGCAAATATTACCCGGATTGGGCGGTCATGCAGATGCTGGGTCAGGAAATTTTTGATAAACAGGAGAGCCGCCCCGGCCCCGTAAAGCTGGATGACATTCTTGGTGTCATTCAGGAGCGTTTGCGCGGCATGGGTTTTAATGGCTCGCGATATTCAGAATCCAAACTGGAAGAATTGCTGCTGCGTCTATCCAGCGATGAAGGCCCGCGTCTTCTTAAGCGTCAGAACAACGGCTATAACACGGCCGTAGACCTCCATCGCTTTGCCATTCAAACCGGGCATGTGGATTATCTCCGCCGCTCTTTTGAAAGTTATTTGGCCGATCACAGAACCGCAAAGGCCGGCTCCGGCGTTCAGTTAGAAGGGTTTATCGAAGGGGTGGCCGCGGCTGTGGAGTCATGGGACCTTTATCCGGTGGAAGCAGCTTGGCCGGTCTTGAAAGCCGTGACCCAGCTTTCTAAAGAGGATCGTAATCTTCTCGCTGCCTTTCTGCAAGCCCCGACAAGGGTGCGTTTGCGCGAACGGCTCTTTGTCGATTCGGTGCTTTATCTTTTGACAGGGGAAATTTCTCAGGACTGGATGAAAAAATTTGCCCCAACCTTAGAAGATACCACCCTTTATTATATTTCTCCGGAGACTTGGCTTGCCGCAGGCGGGCTGGGACGTGTCGGCCAATATCATACGG
>JAHFHF010000062.1 GCA_023247055.1 Candidatus Omnitrophota bacterium | reverse complement strand
CATCGGCAGCGGTATTGTCACCGGCGGCTGTCTTCTCGAGGGCGTCTCTTTCGTCGCAGGAGAGGTCGGGCACATGACGATTGCCGCGGGCGGGGATTTGTGTAATTGCGGACGCCGGGGCTGCTTCGAAGCCATGGCCTCAGGCGGCGCTATCGAGCGCTATACGCTTGCGCAGATGAAAAAGAAAAAAATCGCGGGATCGAAGCGCTATTTTCTGAATGGGCGCGTCGCCACACGGGCCATCAAAGCGGCTGCGCATGCAGGCAACCGGTTTGCATTGCATGCTTTTGAACGTGCGGGCCATTACCTCGGAATCGGCTTAGGCAGCCTCATGAACATTCTCAACCCGCAGATGATTATTCTGGGCGGGGGAGTTCTCGAAGAGCCGCCGGCGATTTTCTGGAAAGCCATGCGCCAGTCCCTCAAAGTGACCGCCTGGCCGGAAGCCTATCGCGCGGCCAAAGTCCTGCCCACGCCCCTCAAAAATAATGCCGGCAATCTCGGTGCCCTGGCCGTGGTCTTTAATTCCTTTCCTAAGTCTGCGAAACGCTAGAGCTTTGTGGGATTCGTCATTCCCTTCGTTATTGCTGACATAAAGGTCAAAAGCAGCGCCACGCCCCCGATGCTAAACTGTTCCTCCGCTGCGCTACGGAACAAGCATCGAGGGCGGGCGCCTGCGACCGATAAGTTAATCTATTTGTTTTAATGTTGCATGCGCCCGTAGCTCAATTGGATAGAGCATCTGCCTTCGGAGCAGAGGGTTGCAGGTTCAAGTCCTGCCGGGCGCAATTTTTGATATTCGCCGAGAACCCATCTGAATTTTTAAGCGGCTTTTTTGCGGAGGATGTTAGTTTCTATGGCGAGTTTGAGACCGATGGCGTTTAGGAGATTTTTAAGTGTGGATAGCTCGGGATTGCCTTTTTCAGAAAGCATGCGGTAGATATGTTCGCGGCTGATATGGGTGAGACGAGAGAGTTTGGTCATGCCGCCATGGGCCTCAGCGACATTACGCAAGGCCAGCAGAAACACGCGCCGATCCTCATCTTCGAGAGCGGCATTGAGATAGGCCTGAGCATAAGGGATCTCTTTGAGGCGTTCGATCAAATCCTCATGATAGTTTGGAGTGGATTTTTTTTTTCATGAGCGCCGTTCCCTAAAATTTTGCCAATATCGATCGGCTGTTCGGATATCTGCGGACTGTGTCGATTTATCGCCTCCGCAAAGCAGCAAGATGATTTTACTTCCAGTCCTTCCGAAGTAAATGCGATAACCGGGACCGTAATAAATTTTCAGTTCATAGATACCGGGGCCAAGAACCGCGCATTTACCAAAATTCCCCAGAGAAAGACGGCCAAGTTGGGTATCAATGATGGCCCGCGCTTTCAAATCGCGAAGCGAATTAAACCAATCCCGAAAGGGGAATTGCCCGCCTTGGGTTTTATAATAAGCAATTTCCCATTCTTGATCAGTCACTCAGCGCTCCTAATTGTAATCTATATATCACGCATTTTCAACCGCCCGTTTGCCTGGGAAAGGTGATGTTACCAAAATATATATAATAGTCAATTAAATAATGGTAATATTTAAATTGAGGCTGATAAGCTGTCCTCACATCTATCCTGTTTTTGCGAGCAGCGCTATAATCAAAATGTGTTTAATAAAATTCTGCATACCCTGCTGGCCGCCGTTTTTTTCTTAAGCGGCTGCGCGTCCAACCCGAAAGAACCCGTGCCTGCGGCTTCGATCCAGTCTGTCCCTGAAGACGCCGCGTCCCAAGAAATGGAGATCGGCAAAAAGATTCATGAACAGATTCTCAATTCGTTTTATGTCTATACCGATCCGCAGGTTGTGGGCTATCTCAATGCGGTCAATACCAAGCTGACGAAGTATGCCGAGCGCCGCGATCTGGCTTACCAAGTTACGCTGCTCTACAGTGATAAAATTTATGCGACCTCCGCACCCGGCGGATTTATTTATGTCACGACCGCCATGCTGAATTTTCTACAGAACGAAGCCGAGCTGGCGTCTGTTTTGGGGCACGAGATTGGCCAGCTGCAATACCATGACCCTACACTTTCTGAGGCGCGCAAAGCCCTGCAGCAGGTTTCACAGGCCGGAGCCATGGTGTCATCGGCGTTCGGCTCGATCGGCGCGCTGGCCGCGCTGGGGTTTATGGCCATGAGCGCGGCTTCCAGTCCCCGGGCGCGGGCGCCTGCCAGGCGTTTAGCAGACGCCGACCGCCTGGCTTTGGAATATCTGGCCTCTGCCGGATTAGATCCGCAAGCCATGCTGGATGTGATGGGGCGGTTTGCAGTGCTTGAGCAAAATGATCTGCCTTTTTACTATGACTATTACCAGGCGCGCCCTTTGACGATCGAGCGGATGCAGGCCCTTCAAAAAAGTTTTGAGCAGCTGCCGTTGGAAGGAAAAAACTTTGATACGGGCTACAAAAATTATCAGGAAATGAGCCGGGGAGTCCGTGAGATTTACCGGCGTTGATACTTGTATATGCTGCTCATCTGGAGTAAAATTCAACGCTTCACCGGCGCCGATAGCTTCCGCCAAAAGCGCGGCGGATTCGTCCTGCAAAAAGCGCAGGAGAACAGTTATAAATCCTAATTTTTTATGCGCCGATAGCTCAGTTGGTAGAGCAAGTGACTCTTAATCACTGGGTCGTAGGTTCGATCCCTACTCGGCGCACCATCCTTATTCATTTCATTTATCCCATGCGGCTATGGCGAAATTGGCAGACGCGCAGGATTTAGGATCCTGTTCCGTAAGGAGTGGGGGTTCAAGTCCCTCTAGCCGCATTTAACTCCAGAGAAGTTGGGGCCAGGCCCCTGCTGACCCCCCTGGTGCTGGGGCCTGCTGGCCCCAACCCGCCATACCCTGCATTGACAAAGAGGCCCTGCTTCCCTAAAATACCCAGTTTCCAGCAGCGCTCTGTCCCGCGAGTGTAGCATAGTGGTAATGCCCTGCCTTGCCAAGGCAGTTACGAGGGTTCGATTCCCTCCACTCGCTCCATTTCGCTCCACTATTTCAAAACGTCAAGTTTTGAAATGCTTACTGTCCCAACGCGTCGGCGGTGGGGCATTACGTCCATAATTTTGTAGTGGCAATTCATGAATTGCCACTACGCAAGAAAGTAGTTTTTATGTCAGAGCAAAGCACATACAAAGTCTCCGTCAAAGACGGCAAATCTTGCGAGAAGATTCTGACCATCCAGGTCTCCGGCAACGCCGTGCAAAAAGAGTATGACTCTTTTTTCCGCGCCGTCGCGCCGCGCGCGCGCATTCCGGGCTTTCGTCCCGGTAAAGCCCCGCAAAAAGTGGTGGCCATGCACTTCAAGGATGAAGCGCGTGAAGAAGTGATGAAGACTCTGATTTCGGAATCCTACCGTTGGGCGCTCGAAGAAAAAACGCTCAAGCCGCTTTTGGCCCCGCAGATCGATGAAGTCGAATTTGATGAAGCCAAGCTTTCTTACCGCGCCTCCGTGGAAGTTCGCCCTAAAATCAAGCTTTCGCGCGTCGAAGGCCTGACGGCCAAAAAGTCCAAGGCAGAAGTGACGCCGGCCGAAATCGAAGAGCAACTCAAAAAAGTCCAGACCGCCCACGCGCAGTTTAAAGCCGTTGAAGACCGCGCCGCAGTCATGGGCGATTTTTTGATCGTCGATTACACCTGCACCGCGGATGGCAAAGAGGTCGAGCGCCGCACCGACGATTGGCTTGAAATCCGTGAAGAAGAGTACCTCAAGGGCTTTTCTAAACAACTCGAAGGCGTCAAAGCGGGCGAGACGCGCGAAGTGCGCGTGCAATTTCCCGAAAAAGCCGGCCGTGCCGAATTGATGGGCAAAGAAGGCTTGTTCACCGTCCAGGTCAAAGAGATTAAAAAGAAAGAGTTGCCGGAACTTAACGACGATCTTGCGCGCGAAGCCGGTGAATTCAAAACGCTGCAGGAATTAAAAGACAGTATCCGCAAAGACCTGCAGGTTTCCAAAGACGCCGAAACCGAAGCCGGGTTTGAAAAAGAACTGCTGGCCGAACTTTTGAAGCATAATAAGGTTGAATTGCCCAAGCGCCTGGTCGAACGCCGCCTGCAATATTTACTCGAGCAAGCCGAGCGCTCGGTCCATCAGCACGAAGGCGGGGAAGCGGAGTTTGCCAAGAAACGCGACGAACTGGCCAAAGAGTTTTTGCCGGAAGCGGCGCGCCAGGTTCATCTGGCTTTCCTGCTCGATGAAATTGCCGAAGAAAATAAGTTTACGGTTACGGATGAGGATTTGAAAAAGAAATTCGAACAAACCGCAGCGCGTTTCCGCCGTCCGGTGGAAGAAGTCGAAAAATATTATACGGGCAGCGAAGATGCCGTTGAAAATTTAAAAGAGCAGGTCCGCTCCGAAAAAGCGGTTGAATTCATTAAACAGCGTGCAAAACAAAAATAGGCTCGAATCTATTTTAAGGAGGCTGGCATGAGCGGTTATATGGTACCGATGGTCATTGAGCAGACGGGTCGCGGGGAACGGGCTTATGACATTTACTCCCGCCTCCTCAAAGACCGCATTGTATTTATCGGTACGCCGATCGATGACACGATCGCGAACCTCATCATTGCGCAGATTCTTTTCCTGCACATGGAACAGCCCGATAAAGACATCAATGTCTACGTCAATTCTCCCGGGGGCTCCGTCACCGCGGGCCTTGCGATTTATGACACCATGCGTTTTGTGAAATGCGACGTGGCCACGTACTGCGTGGGCCAGGCCGCCAGCATGGGCGCCGTGCTTTTGACGGCCGGGACCAAAGGCAAGCGTTTTTCCCTGCCGCATTCGCGCGTCATGATCCATCAGCCGTGGGGCGGGGCCCAGGGAACGGCCTCGGACATTCACATTCAGGCCACTGAAATTTTAAAAATGAGAGATCAGCTCAACGGCATTTTGGCGCATCACACCGGCCAGCCGCGTGAAAAAATTGAAAAAGATACTGACCGCGACTATTTCATGAGCGCTGATGAGTCCAAGGCCTATGGCATCGTGGATGAAGTCATCACCACAAAGATTGACCCGCAAGGCAAATAACCGGTTTAAAAGCCGCCCCAACTTTTAAGAGAGTCCATGAAAAAAAACATTCTTCTTGCTCCCGGTCCCACGCCCATTCCTGAAACAGTCCGCCAGGCGCTGGCGGAACCCATCATCCATCACCGTACGCCGCAATACCGCGCTATTTTTGCAGGCGTGTCCGAGCGGATCAAAAAAGTTTTTTTGACCCAAAACCCGGTTTATACGCTGACCGGTTCGGGCACTTCCGCGATGGAAGCGGCGCTGGTCAACTTCCATTCCGCCGGCGATGAGGTTCTGGTCATCGAAAGCGGCAAGTTCGCAGAACGCTTTACCGAAATCGCCAAGGCGTTTGGCCTTAAGGCGCACGTCCTGGCCGTGACCTGGGGCGAAGCGGTTGATCCGGAGAAAGTACGCGAGTTTCTCAAGGCGCATCCGGCGGTGCGTTCGGTCTGCGTGCAGCTGTGCGAAACATCCACGGCCGTTTTGCACGACATCAAGGCGCTCGGCGCGGTCACGGCGGCGACGGAGGCTCTGCTGATTGTCGATGGTATTTCCGGCCTCGGTGCCGACCGCCTCGAAACCGATGCGTGGGGCGTTGATCTTGTCATCGCCGGTTCGCAGAAAGCGCTGATGCTGCCGCCGGGACTGGCGTTTTTGAGCGTCAGCGAAAAAGCCAAAAAAAGACTGGCTCAAGCCAATTTGCCGCGTTTTTATCTCGACCTGCGCTTTTATGAAAAATCCATGAAAGACCAAGACACGCCGTTTACCCCGGCGATCGGCCTGGTCATCGGCCTGGCCAAGGCCCTGGACCTGATCGAAACCGAAGGTGTTCTGAACGTGTTTAAACGCTGCGAGCAGCTCGGTGAGTATACGCGTGCTCAGTTTAAAGCCCTCGGCCTTGAGATTTTTTCCAAAGCGCCTTCGGCAACGGTGTCAGCGGCCCTGATGCCCAAAGGCATTGACGGTGAAAAAGTGACCAATGTGATGCGTGATGAAAAAGGCGTGACCATGGCCGGCGGCCAGGGCGCGCTCAAAGGTAAAATCGTGCGCGTGGCCCACATGGGTGCCATCCGCAAGCCTGATATCGATGAAGGTCTGCGTATTCTTGCGGAAACACTCCGTGAGATGGAGGTCAAAGTTGGCTAAGACACCTGCAATGAAAATTCTCGTCTGTGATCCGCTGGGTAAATCCGGCATGGACGTACTGAGAAAAGACAAAGAAGTCCAGGTCGATGAGCGGCCGGGTCTCAAGCCGGACGAACTCAAGAAAATTGTCAGTCAATACGACGGCCTTGTGATCCGCAGCGGTTCGCAGATCAGCGCCGACATTATCGAACACGCCAAGAAATTGCGTGTGATCGGGCGGGCCGGCGTAGGCGTCGATAACGTCGATCTTGAAGCTGCCACGCAGCGCGGCATCATTGTCATGAATACGCCGGGCGGCAATACCATCTCCACGGCCGAGCATACGTTCTCCATGCTGATGGCGCTGGCACGCAATATTCCCCAGGCTTGTCAATCCGTCAGCCGCGGTGAATGGAAACGCCAGCAGTTTTTAGGCAGCGAACTGAGCCGCAAAGTCTTGGGCGTCATCGGTTTCGGCCGCATTGGCCGTGAAGTGGGCAAGCGGGCGGCCGCCTTTGGGATGCGCGTTCTCGCCTATGATCCTTTTTTGACGGCCCAAGTCGTACAGGAATTTCCCGTCGAATTTTCCGACCTGAATAAATTGCTTAAAAACGCGGACTTTATCACGGTCCATACGCCGCTGGTGCCGGAAACGAAATATATTCTGAATGCCAAGGCGTTTGAACTTTGCAAAAAAGGCGTGCGCGTGATCAATTGCGCGCGCGGCGGCATTGTGGAAGAGAAAGCTTTAATTGAAGCGATTCAATCCGGCAAAGTCGGCGGTGCGGCGCTGGATGTGTTCGAAAAAGAACCGCCGGCGGCTGACCATCCGCTGCTCAAACTGCCGCAGGTCATTTGCACGCCGCACCTTGGAGCCGCCACGCATGAAGCGCAAGACAGCGTGGCCGTGGACGTGGCCTATCAGGTGCTGGATGCCTTGCACGATCGCGCGATTAAAAATGCCGTCAACTTGCCCAGCATGGATTCGGAATCGCTCAAAGTCCTGAAACCCTGGCTGACGCTGGCTGAAAAAATGGGCCGTGCTTATACGCAGCTTTTCGGCGGTTCGGTTAAAAAAATCACCGTCACTTACGGCGGGGAATTGACCAATCACAGTCTGGCGCCGCTGACCATCGCGCTTTTGAAAGGGCTTTTGGCGCCGATTTGCGGTGAGACCGTCAATTATGTCAATGCGCAGAGTCTGGCCAAAGAGCGCGGGATTACGGTCAATGAAAACCGTACGAACCAAGCTGAAGATTTCACCAATTACATCCAGCTGACCGTTGACCAAAACGATGAAACCGTGGAAATGATGGGTTCGGTCTTCGGCAACAAACATTGCCGCATTGTCCGGATCAACGATTTCAATGTGGACGTCGAGCCTTTCGGAACGCACATCTTCATCAAAAACGAAGATCAGCCCGGCGTGGTGGGAAAAGTCGGTACCATCCTTGGCAAACATCATATCAACATTGCCGAACTGTCGCTCGGCCGTGTGAGCAAGGGCAAGAAGGTTTATGCCATGACCATTATTGAAACCGATAACGACGTGCCCGAAGCCGTGGTTCGCGAGATCAAGAAATTCCCGCCGATTCTCGACGTCAAGATCGTCAAGCTATGAACCGCATCCTGATCGGCGCCCAATGGGGCGATGAGGGCAAGGGCAAGATTATCGATATTCTTGCCGCAAAGACCGACATTATCGTCCGTTACCAGGGCGGCAACAATGCCGGCCACACGGTCAAATTCGGCAAGAAAAAATACGTCCTGCATTTAATTCCGTCCGGCATTCTGCATCCCAAAAAACAATGCGTGATCGGCAACGGCGTTGTGGTGGATCCCGAGGCGTTGCTGCAGGAAATCCGCATGCTTGAGTCGCAGGGTGTGAGCGCCCGCGGCCGCTTGTTTATTTCCGAACAGGCCCATTTGATTTTGCCGTATCACCGCACCCTGGATGCGCTGCGCGAGGAAAGCCTGGCCAAGGGCGGCATGATCGGCACGACCAAAAAGGGCATTGGCCCTTGTTATGCCGACAAAATGGCGCGCATGGGACTGCGTGTGGGTGACCTCCGATACCCGGCTTATTTTCGCGAGCGCCTCGAATTTGTGCTGCGTGAAAAGAATCAGATTCTTAAAAAAATTTACAATCATCCTGGTTTTTCTTTCAAAGAAATGCTGGCCTTTTGCGAAAAATACCGCAAGCCGCTCTTGACTTATACGCGCGACACCGCGCTTTATCTTTATCAAGCGGCCCAGAAAAAAAAGAAAATGCTTTTCGAAGGCGCGCAGGGAACTTTGCTTGATGTTGACCACGGCACTTATCCGTTTGTCACGTCTTCGAATGCTTCGGTGGGCGGCGCCATTATCGGCAGCGGCGTCAGCCCTACACTGATCGATGAAGTCATGGGTGTGGTGAAGGCCTATACGACGCGCGTGGGTGAGGGGCCTTTTCCCACGGAGTTTTCGGGCCGCATGATGGAAATGATTCGCAACAAAGGCGAAGAGTTTGGCTCGACGACCGGGCGCCCGCGGCGTTGCGGCTGGTTTGACGCCGTGATCGCGCGCCACGCGGTGCGCATCAACGGTCTTTCGGAACTGGCGGTCATGAAACTCGACGTGCTTTCCGGCCTGCCTGAAATCAAAATTGCGACGGCCTACCGTTATCAGGGCAAACTCATCAAAGATTATCCGCATGCCCATTGTGCGCTGGCGGGTTCCCAGCCGGTCTATGAAACTATGCCCGGATGGAATGAGGATATTACCGGCGTCAAACGCTGGAAAGATTTTCCGGCTGCGGCCCGCCGTTACCTCAAGCGTCTTGAAGACCTGCTGGAGACCCCCATCAAAATTGTCTCTGTCGGAAGTAAACGCGAACAAACCGTGTTTCTATAATTCGACCGATGAATCCGGACCAGATACCCGTTCACGTAGCAGTCATCATGGACGGCAACGGACGCTGGGCCAAATCCCGCGGCCTGCCGCGCATCCGCGGCCATCAAGTCGGCGTTGAGCGTGTCGAAGAAATCATCCAGTCCGCGCCGGCGCTCGGCATCAAATACCTTACCCTCTATGCGTTTTCCAAGGAAAACTGGCGGCGCCCTAAGGACGAAGTTTCTTTTTTGATGGAACTTTTGGGTAAATACCTTGACCAGAAGCTTGAAGAAATGAAACGCCAAAACGTGGTCTTTAACACGATCGGCCATTTGGACGATCTGCCCGCGCCGATTCGTGAAAAAATCGTACGCAATAAACAAGAAACGCGCCAGAACACGGGGCTTGTCGTGACCTTTGCCTTCAGCTATTCTGCGCGTGTGGAAATTACCGATGCCTGCCGCGTGCTTGCGGAAAAAGCCGCTCAAGGCGAGATCCGGCCGGCAGATATTACGGAAGCAACGCTGGCCCGGCACCTGTACACGGCGAACCTGCCGGACCCCGATCTGCTGATCCGCACAAGCGGGGAGATGCGTATCAGCAACTTCCTGCTCTGGCAAATTTCTTACACGGAACTTTACGTGACTGAAAAATATTGGCCGGATTTTACGCGTGAAGAACTTGTAAAGGCGATCCAATCGTATCAAACGCGCGAAAGACGGTTTGGCCGCACGACGGCTTCAGGGCAGGAGAACGCATGAGCCAGTTAGGCAAAAGATTGCTTTCATCGGCGGTCCTGATTACGATCGCGGTCTATGCCATGCGCGGTCCGATGTGGTTCTTTTTTCTGGCAGTGGAGGTTTTGATTTTTGGCGCTCTGCGTGAATACTACCGTCTGGCTGCCACCGCAGCGCCCATTGAAAGCAAAACCGGGATCGCGGCCGGTCTGTTGACTCCCTTTGCGCTGTATTATTCCGTAGATCTTGTTTTTCTGGTCTTCGTGACCATGCTCTTGTTTTTGTCTTATTTCCGGCCCGAGCGCCGTGAACACGGCATGTTGGGCGTGGCCCTGACTTTTTTTGGGGTTTTTTACATTGGCTGGTTTTTTTCGCATGTGATTCTGATCCGCGGCCTGCAGCAGGGTTCCGCCTGGGTTTTTTATGTGGTCCTGCTGGTAAAGGGCGGGGATGCGGCGGCGTATTTTGTCGGAAAAAAATTCGGCAAGACCCGTTTGATCGAATACATCAGCCCCAACAAATCCGTGGAGGGCGCAATTGCGGGTTTTTTAGCCACGGTTTTGCTTTCCTGCCTGTCTGCGGCTTACCTTCCACCCGTAGATCTTGTGCACCGGGTGATGCTGGGCATTATCGTGGGCGTGCTAGCCCCGCTTTCTGATCTGGCCGAAAGCCTGATCAAGCGCAATGCGCAAATTAAAGATTCCGGCGAAGTGCCGGGCTTGGGTGGTATTTTGGACGTTTTGGACAGCCTTCTGCTTACCATTCCGTTTGTTTATTTTTATCTTGTCCGCATCGTGGGGCTGCAATGAAACAAATTGCCGTTTTAGGTTCAACGGGTTCTGTGGGGCTCAATGCCTTGCGCATTGTGCGTACGCATCCCAGTCAATTCCGGATTGCGGCTTTGGCGGCGCGCCGCAGCGCCGAAGCGCTTTACAAACAGGCGCTGGAATTCCGGCCGTCGCTGGTCTGTTTGTATGATCCGGCCAAAGCCCGCTGGCTTGCAGGCAAACTCAAGCCGCACGGCATCCGGGTTGTCACCGGTGAAGAAGGCCTCATTGCGGTGAGCACGCTCAAATCGGCCGGTGTGGTTCTCTTTGCAGTCGTTGGCGCTGTCGGGCTCAAACCGATTTTTGCAGCCGTGCGGGCCGGCAAGGCTGTTGCCATTGCCAATAAAGAACCGCTGGTCATGGCCGGCGGGCTTTTAATGCGCGAAGCGCACAAATTCAAAGCCAGCGTCCTGCCGGTGGACAGCGAACACTCTGCCCTCTGGCAATGCCTGCAGGGACATTCCACGGCCGCGGTCAAAAAACTCATCCTGACTTCTTCCGGCGGTCCTTTTCGCAAGCGCCGTTCCGGGTTCCGGGATATTCTGCCCCGCGAAGCGCTCAAACACCCGCGCTGGAAAATGGGCCCAAAAATCAGCATTGATTCAGCCACCATGATGAACAAAGGCCTTGAGATTATTGAAGCAGTGAATCTATTTGGCCTGCCGCCGGAGCAAGTTGAAGTGTTGATTCATCCCGAATCGATCGTGCATTCGATGGTTGAATTTGTCGATGGCAGCCACCTTGCGCATTTGGGCGTCACGGACATGCGCCTGCCGATTCAGTATGCCTTGAGTTATCCTGAGCGTCTGGTCAACCATCTGCCGACACTGGACTTGGTGCGGCTCAACCGCCTGCATTTTGAGAAACCTAATCCGCGGCGGTTTCCGTGCCTGGAATTGGGCTATGCGGCCAGCCGTGCCGGCGGCAGCATGCCGGCTGTATTGAATGCGGCCAATGAAATTGCCGTGGCCAGCTTTCTTGAAAACGAAATCCGTTTTACGGATATTCCGCGTGTCATTGAGAAAACCATGGGCCGGCACCGGCCGGTTAAGAATCCACCGCTTGAAATCGTGCTCGAAGCTGACGCTTGGGCGCGGGAATGCGCAAAAGAACAAATCAAGAAAATTAAAAGTTAGCCTAGCGTTAGACGGAACGGCTAAAATTAGTAAAATGTGTGCGTCGCCCCCCCCCTCCTGCCTCCCCCCGGAGAGCTCGGGGGGAGAAACGATGTTCCGTTTGCACAGAAATTAAAGAGATTCATTGTTTTCTCCCTCGTATTTTCGGAGGGGAAAGGTTGATGATCCTGTTTCCTCCCCCGTGCTATCCGGGGGAGGATTAAGGTGGGGGAAAGAAAATAGAATAGACGCGTACATCGCGGTAAGATTTAATTCACGAAAGGAACTTATGTCATTTTTGATTTCGCTGATTCCCACGCTGATTGTTCTCGGTATTTTGATTTTAATTCACGAATTGGGCCATTTCATTGCCTGCCGCCTGACGGGCGTGCGCGTGGAAAAATTTTCCATCGGGTTTGGCCCTGAAATTTTAAAATTCCAGGGGCCTGAAACGGCTTACGTTATTTCACTTTTCCCGCTGGGCGGGTTCGTAAAGCCTGCAGGCGAAATGGCCAGTGAGGTCGAAGGCGGCGTGCCCAAACCCGGCGATTATCTCGCTGCGCCGCTTCCCGCCAAAATTTTTATTGTCACGGCCGGCGTGATCATGAATTATCTTTTGGCGTTCATGCTTTTTGCCTGGGTTTTTATGATCGGCCGTCCGATTCCCGGCACGGTCATCGGCGGTTTTATCGAAGGCTATCCGGCCAAGGCCAGCGCGCTCAGCACCGGCGACCGCATTGTCAGTATCAACGGCGCCCCGGTTTCGACCTGGCAGGCCATGACGGAAGAAATCAACCGCTTGGAAACGGCTGAACTTTTGTTGACCGTGGAAAAAAAGGGGACGCAGGGCGCGGTTTATGATGTGCGCCTCACGCCCAAAGTTGAAAACGCCAACGATCTTTTCGGCAAACCGGTGACTGTGAAACGCCTCGGCATTACGCCCAGCCCTGAATCGCAGATTTTTGAAAAATATCCCTTGCGCCAGGCGGTTGTCAAAGGGGCCGACAGCGTGATTTCCCTGACCGTGATGACGCACAAAGCCATTTTTTACATGCTGACCGGGCGTATGTCTGCGCGCGCCATGGCAGGACCGATCGGGATTGTGGCCATGACCGGCAGCGCGGCTAAACTAGGCCTGCCTTACGTCCTGCAGCTGGCGGCCTCCCTCAGCGTTTCCCTGGCAGTCATCAACCTGCTGCCTATTCCGGCGCTCGACGGCGGCCATTTTTTCTTCCTGCTCTGGGAAGCCGTGACGCGCCGCCGCGTGAGTTATAAAGTGCAGGAGCGCCTGACACAAGCCGGGTTTGCGCTGCTGATGGTCTTAATGATTTTTGTCATTTATAATGACCTGGTCAACTTATCCGTTTTCGAAAAAGTCCGACAATTTTTTGTAAAGTAAAAAATACTTTAATTGTTGGCTTGACCGCGACATTTTGTCATTGCGAGGCAGAAATCATTTTGAAGCCGAAGCAATCCCCGGCCAAAAACGAGATTGCTTCGCCCATCAAAAATTGCCAGGCTCGCAATGACAAAGGATTAAACAATGCGTTGGACAGAAATCCTTATTCCGACTTTAAGAAATCCGCCCAAAGATGCGGAGGCCGCAAGCCATAAACTGGCTTTGCGGGCAGGCCTCATCCGCCAGCTTTCCAGCGGCGTCTATTCCTACCTGCCGCTTGGCTTCCGCGTTCTGCATAAAATCATTGCGATTGTCCGCGAAGAAATGAACCGCGCCGGCGCACAAGAGGTTCTGATGCCAGCCTTGCATCCGGCCGAACTTTGGAAAAAAACCGGCCGTTACGAAACGCTGGGCGATGACAAGCTGGCGTTTAAAAACCGCGCCGGGCATGAATTTGTTTTGGGCCCGACGCATGAGGAAGTTGTCACCGAACTCGCGGCCGCTTATCTGAAATCGTTCCGCGATTTTCCGCAGACCTTGTACCAGATCCAAACCAAATTCCGCGATGAAGCGCGTCCGCGCTTCGGCGTGATCCGCACCAAAGAATTCATCATGAAAGACGCTTACAGTTTTGATGTGGATGATGCGGGACTGGACATCAATTACACCAAAATGTCAGAAGCGTATCACCGCATCTTCAGCCGCTGCGGCTTGTCGTTTAAAGTGGTCGAGGCGGATACCGGCATGATGGGCGGCAAAATGAGCCAGGAGTTTATGGTGGTCTGTCCTTACGGCGAAGACCGCGTCGCGATTTCAAAATCAGGCAAGCTGGCCAGCCTTGAAATTGCCAAACGGGCCCAGCCTGCGGAACTGGTCTCTAAAGCGCCTGTGCCGCCGGCGGTGGAAGCGTTTGAGACACCTAATCTGCGCACGATCGAGGAGATCAGCCATAAATACAAAGTGCCGTCCGCTCAAATGATCAAAACGCTGATCTATATGGCGGATGGCCAGCCGGTCGCCGCGCTTGTGACCGGTGACAGCGAGTTAAACGAAGTCAAACTGCGCCGTTTGCTGGGCGTCAAAGAACTGCGCCAGGCTGAGGCCGAAGAAGTCCGCCAGGCGACCGGCGCACCCGTGGGATTTGCCGGGCCGGTCGGCCTTAAAGTGCCGGTGTATGCGGATTGGGATGTGGTCTGCGGCACTGATTTTGTGACCGGAGCGAATGAAAAAGACAAACACATCCGTCATGTGGACCCGCGGCGCGATTTTCAAGTCAAGGCCGCCGGCGATCTGCGCCAGGTCAGAACCGGAGATCTGGCTGAAGATGGCTCGGGCATGCTGGATATCGTTACGACCATGGAAATCGGCCACGTTTTCAAACTCGGCACGCGCTATTCCGCGCAGCTTGAGGCTTTATTTCTGGACGAGAAGGGCGAGCGTAAGCCCGCCATCATGGGCTGCTACGGCATCGGTGTCAATCGCATCCTGGCTGCCGCGATTGAAGAACACCATGATGACAAAGGCATTCTTTGGCCGCGCGCCATCGCGCCCTTCGACGTCGAGATCATTACCGTCAACCAAGCCATTTTAGAAACGCACAGCGCGGCACAAAAAATCGAAAACGATCTTGAAGCCCTGGGTTTCGACGTGCTCTATGACAACCGCGAAGAACGCGCGGGTGTTAAATTCAACGATGCCGATTTAATCGGTGTTCCCGTGCAGGTGACCGTGGGCGAGCGCGGCCTCAAAGAGGGCATGGTTGAGGTTAAGCTGCGCCGCACCGGCGAAGTCTCCAAGATCGCTTTGGCGGATGTGGCACAGGCTGTTAAGAGTGCCTTGCAGAGGTAAGCCAATAATTCCTTTTATCATTGCCCCAACACCTGTGTGTTGGGACTATAAACGACGCGAAACTTGTCCCGTCTCTTATGAGCCGGGACTATCCTGGCGACAGCCGAGGAAGCTGTCGTCCGGAGCCTTGAGGTTGTTTGTCATTGCGAGGCAACATTCAACTGAGGTCGAAGCAATCTGTTTTTAGAACGAGATTGCTTCGACCTCAAATAGATCTTTGTCTCGCAATGACAAAATACGGAATAAGCAATCAATAAGGAGAAGAAATGTTCGACGGACTTAAAAACATGACCGGCCAGCTTGCCATGGCGGCCAAACTCATGAAAGATGAAAATTTTCGTGAGTTGATGAAACACCCCAAGTTTCAGGATCTTATTAAAGATCCGGAATTCCGCGAACTGGCCCAATCCAAAGACCCTTCCCGATTGCTGGGTTCGCCGAAGATGCAGGAAATCATGCGTGATCCGGCGCTGATGCAGCTGATGGTCAAGGTCGATTTCCAGAAATTTTTTAAGCAGTAACGCCCTGTGCAAGTTTCCTTTCCCCCCCCCGTACTTTCCCCGGAGAGTACGGGGGGAGAAACAAAACGATGAAGACGATTTATTGTTTCCTCCGCCAGGCTCTCCGGGGAAGGACAGATTCTGTTGACAGTTGAGAGTCATTCCTTCTCCTTGGGGGAGAAGGTTAGGATAAGGGGGGCGAGTAGAATGAACTCAGATGCGGTGTTAATCGCGGGATAATTTTTTGTAGAATCCAGGCATGCCTGGATTCTACAGATTCTTACGAAACTAGGAGGGCATTGCCAGCCATGAAAATGTACGCATCCAAAACATTTTTTTTACTCGGTCTATTTTTGCTGACCGCTCAACTCCATGCGCAGGCTTACGACATGTGGGACAAAGGCGGCCGGGGACTTGCGAATATTCTGACCTCGCCCTATGAGATCGTGCGGCAAGGGAAAATCGACTACGAAGCCAAAGGAGGCGTGGGTATTTTTTCAGGCGGCTTCCGCGGGCTCTTTTATGTGGTCGGGCGCATCGTGGTCGGAGCCTATGAACTCATAACTTTTCCTATTCCACTGCCTGCCGGTTATGAGCCGATTTTTCGGCCGGAATACGTCATTCCTGCAACTCCTCGCGCTAAAACAACTTGGGGCGAGGGCGATACTAAACATGTCTATTGATTATTAAAATAATTTAATCCTATTTCTTTCTCCGCGAAAACCCGGACAAATCCATGGAAACACTTTTGAAACATGATAAAATAGTCCTGCTTTAAATGGCTTCAAATTCAATCTAAGTATCGAAAGGAGTTTTGCAATGAAGTTGAAACTTAGCAGTCTACTTTTGGCTTTTGCGTTTTTGATGTCGATGTCGGTTGTGCTGCCTTCAGGCGCTTTTGCAGCCAAAGAATTGGTGGTTGCAGATTTTGATACCGGGGACAAACCGAATAATATCGGTGGTGACTTCGGCGGCTGGGATAAAGACCCGAACGATGATACGCAGGGTACCCAGATGAGTTTTGAACCGGATGATGCATTGGGTGATCCGGCCGGTTATGCGATCCGTTTGGATTATGACGTGGATTCTCCAAATCCCGCCTATAACGGTTTTTGGATGAAACTCAATGGCGAAGATGCCACGGCTTACAACACCCTGACTTTTTACGTGAAGGGTGATGCGGGCGCTGGTTTTACAAAACGCGTCAAGCTTGAGCTCAAAGACATGACCAACAAGCCTTCGCCGTATATCGTGACGGGAATCACCGAACAGTGGAAGAAAGTTTCCATTCCGTTCGAAAAATTCCGCCGCATTACGGACTGGAAAAGCTTGAACGAGTTTGTGATCGTGTTTGATGATATCAATTCCAGCCCAAAAACTGGAACGATCTTTGTCGACCACGTCGCGCTTTCAGCCGAGTAATGTTTTTAGCTTAAAGCGGTTTTGATTAAAAACCCGCATTCCCGCAAGGGGATGCGGGTTTTTAATTGAGAATTTCCGGGTCCTGCCGTAGTATTACTAAAGGCGATTTCATAATTCATTCTAAGTCTAATCACCGCCTCACAATGAAGGGTCGTAGTGTCCAGGCATGCCTGGACACTACGACTTATGAAACCCATTCGAGAATAGTTTGATAAACTCCAAACCCGCCCTATGAAAAAACCGGAGGCCGCCCCGTGAATTTCAAAGCCATTTTCGGAATCGTTCTTTTAGGACTGACCGGCTGTGCTACCGGTGGTTTGCTGAGCAGTAAACTTGAAACACCCCCCGAGTTTAACCAAAAAATTCTCCTGCAAGTACCCGATGATTACACCATGTTCCAAGCGCCGCGCTCTGGTTATGATCCGGGCGACCTGCAGGCCTTTCATACGCAGCACACCCTGCCTATTGTGATCGAAGATGCTTTTAAAGACATCTTCGGCCAGGTAGAGATGGTCAAAGAGGGGCCCAAAATCGAAATAGGAGAGCCCGATGTGCCTGCGATTTTTGAAGTCCAAATCCTGGATCTTTCTCACGATATTTACAACGAAGCCACCAGTTACCGCTCCAAAGTCAAATTGGCTGCGGCCATGAAAAGCCCCAGCGGCGAAATTTTTTGGCAGGACGTTTTCGGCGGCAACGGCTACGTCATGGTCAATCCCCAGTTTGACATCGGCCACACCGGGCCCGGAGATGCCATCCTCGATGCCATGCGGGATGCCATCAGCCAGATGCAGAAGGCCATCATTGCCTCTCCGGCCGTCCGGCTGCAGCTGCAACATTACCAGCAGATTAATGCCGCTCGTAAAGAGCACGAAAAACAGGTCTAGCGCATACGCAGGCTTCCTTGGCCTGCGAAGCGCAGTGCCCGAATAAGAAATTTGGGCCTAACGCTTACACGAACTTCCTTGGTTCGTGAAGCGTAGTGCCTGAATAATAAATTCAGGTCTAGCATTCCACTCGCCAGGGACAGGTCCATCCCTTCGGACCTGTCCCTGTTTATGTTCTAACCTCTTTGATTAAAACCACTTAAGTTTGACAGATCCTCTTTCCACCAGGTATTCTTCTCTAGGGGACGGTCGCGACCGTTCCCTACGAACAGATAGGGGTTTTCCCAGGCTGTTTCTATAGAGTTATTAGAGAAAGCCGATAATTTCTGTGGGTATTGCTCTGTCTATACAACGTATGGAGTGGTCAGCGTGATCCAGATCCGGACGCAAAAAATTATCCAGGCCCCGCGGTGGAAAATCCTGCGCCTGATTGCCGCCATCAAAGATTTCCCGCAATACATGCCCAACGTCAAGCAATGCGAAATTCTCGAAAAACACCAGCGCAGCGCTGTGACTTCCTGGAAAGTCGAAGTCGATAAAATGATGTTTTCCTGGAAACAGCGGGACGATATCGATATTCCAAACTTTACCGTCCGCTTCGAACTTTTAAGCGGCGACCTTAAAACCTTTAGCGGCGCCTGGACGCTGCGGGACCACGGCCCGGGCGGTACGGAAGTGACAGTGGAAGCCGCTGCCGAAATCGGCATCCCCATGCTCGATGAGGTCATCGGCAATGTCATTGCCGAAAAATTGAAGAAGAATTTTGACCTCATGCTGCAAGCCATCGATGAACGCCTGACCCTTCAGCGCTATAAAAACATCCGCCACCCCAATATTAGTAAAATCAAGGGCTTTGCCGTCATCGGGCATCCTTACAATCTGCAGCATCTCATCCGGTATTTTAAATTCTTCAAACCTGATTTCGAACTGCCGTCGCAAGAATTCCTGATGAAAGTTTTTGAACTTGCGCCGTCGTACCGGGCCTATAACATTGAAAATTTCAAATCCGCTACGGGCCGCGTGGTCAACGGTCATTTCGTCATGTGTCCGATCATTCCCGTGGCGTTGATTCTGAGCCCCGACAAGGTTATCGAAAAAGTCGTTCAAGCCTGCAAAGTGGCGGAACAGCTGGGCGTAGGCATTGCGACGCTGGGCGGCTTTACCTCCATTGCGGGTGAACAGTTCGGCCGCATGCTGACGAGTTCGGTGCATGTTCCCATCACCACCGGCAACACGTTTACTGTAGCAATGGTCATCGACGGCATCGAAAAAGCGGCCCGCATGATGGGCTTAGACATGGCAACGGCCAGCGTGACGATCATCGGCGGCACGGGCGACATTGGCGGCGCTTGTGCGCGCATCTTGGCGGAGAAGGTCGAAGAAATTACGATTACCAGCCGCAGTGAAAAAAATCTTTCGGAATCCGAACGCGTTCTGTCTTACTACGGCAAAGCGCGCATCCGCACCAGCCGCGACAACAACGAAGCGGTGAAAAATGCGCACATCGTCATTGCGGCCGCAAGCAGCACCAGCACGATCGTGGATTTCAACTGCTTTAAACCCGGTGCCATTATCTGCGACGTCGGCTATCCCAAAAATATATCGTATACGTCCTGCGACCGCCGCGACATCCTTATTTTTTCGGGCGGCACCTGCGCCATTCCTTCGGAATTTAACACGGGTTTTGACGTCGGGCTGCCTTCGAACAAAGTTTTATACGGCTGTTTTGCGGAAGCGATCCTGCTCGAACTCGAAGAGCGTTACGAGAATTTTTCATGGGGCAAGGGCAATATCACTCCGGACCGTGTCCAACTCCTCCGCGACATCGGCAAAAAACACGGTTTTGAAGTCGCGCCTTTTTTCTGGGGCAGCCGCACCATGGGCGAACGCGAAATCGAAGAAATCCTCAAGGCCAAGACGGATGCCGCGCGCTCAGCCTGAACCTAATGCTTCTTTTTTGTCATTGCCCCAACGGCCAATGCGTTGGGACTATGAGCGACTCGAAACTTGAGGTTTCTCGTCATTGCCCCAACGGCCAATGCGTTGG
>JAHFHF010000119.1:3280-4650 GCA_023247055.1 Candidatus Omnitrophota bacterium | reverse complement strand
TTTTAAGGCTTATTGAAAAAAGGAAAAGGGATTTATGGAAAATAAAGAAGAATTGCTTGTGAATGTGATGATTGAGATCCCGAAAGGCAGCCGCAATAAATACGAGTACGATAAAGTCCGCAAGGTCTTGAAATTTGACCGCATGCTTTTTTCCGCCGTGCATTACCCGAGTGACTACGGGTTTATCTGGGATACTCTCGCCCAGGACGGCGATGCGCTGGATGCGCTGGTGCTGGTGTGGGAACCAACGTTTCCGGGCTGTATGATTCAGGCGCGGCCGGTCGGACTTTTCAAAATGTGGGATGAAAAAGGGCCGGATGAGAAAATCCTGTGCGTCCCGGTGGGCGACCCTTTTTGGAACCATATCCGCGAACTGGCGGATGTGCCGCCGCATCTTTTGAAAGAAATCGAGCATTTTTTTACGATTTACAAGGAACTTGAGAAGAAGAAAACCGGCGTTGAAGGCTGGCAGGACCGCAAGGCTGCGATTGAAATTATTTATCAGTCCCAGGAGAGATTCAAGCAAGGTTCGTCGGTCAGAGTTTAAACCCTATGGCCTTATTGCTCAAGAAAGTTGAACGCCCGCGCGACTTGAAATGGTTTCAGGCCGGCGCCATGCTTTACGGCGACTGGGGCACGAGCAAAGCCTACGTGCTCGGCATTGCCTTTGCACTGGCCGGCCATGCGTCCTGGTTTTTTCTTGGCCTGATGTCGCTCTTGACCGCGCTGGTCGGCATCTGCTATATCATCATCTGCCGCATTTATCCGGACGGCGGCGGCGTTTATTCTTCAGTGCGCCAGCGCTCCGAAAGTTTAGCCGTGGTCGGAGCCCTTCTTTTGGTCGCGGATTACGTCGTGACAGCCTCCCTCAGCGCGCTCGAAGCTTTTCACTATTTTAATTTTCCCAATCCCGAACTCTGGGCCATCTTTTCAATCCTGCTGATTGCAGCGATCAACTGGGTCGGCCCCACCAAGGGCGGCAGTATTGCGGCTGTCATTGCGGTCGCGGCTTCGGTTGCGGCAGGCATCCTTTTTCTTTGGACGCTGCCGCATTTGCCGCACGTCCATTTGACATGGCCGGAAAAAGATTGGACTAAAAATTGGAGTGTCTTTGCAGGTATTGTCCTGGCATTGTCCGGCGTTGAAGCCATCGCCAACATGACCGGCATCATGAAAGAACCTGTGGCTCAAACTTCCCGCCGCGCCATTTTACCGGTACTGTTTGAAGTTTCTGTCCTCACGTTTCTTTTAGGCATGGCCATGAATGCCATTCCGGATCTCCAGGGCCATACCGAAGACATGCTTCGTGCCTTAGGGAATCATTACATCGGGCCGTGGTATGGTTATTTTATTTCCATCGTTTTTGGCTT
>JAHFHF010000119.1:0-3270 GCA_023247055.1 Candidatus Omnitrophota bacterium | reverse complement strand
GGCTTGCTGCTTCTTTCAGCCGCCAACACCGCCATTTCCAGCCTAGTCAGCATTCAATTTCTTATGGCCCGCGACCGTGAACTGCCGTTGGGCTTTGCCAAACTCAATCGCTATGGCATGCCGGTCATTCCGCTGATTGTCGCAGCAGTTGTTCCAAGCGTTGTTTTGCTTCTGGAAAAAGACGTGGTCGGATTGGCCGCGCTTTATGCCATCGGCGTGGTAGGCGCCATTACACTCAACCTCGGCACAAGCGCCAGTAATTTTGACATCAAACTGAAGGTCTGGGAACGCAGTCTCCTCATTTTCGCTTCGGTTGTTTTATTTTTTATTGAGTGCACGATTGCTGTCCAGAAGCACAGCGCGCTATTTTTTGCTTTATCCGTCATGGGGACCGGTTTGGCGCTGCGCTATGCGGCCAAGAAATGGGTCGGCGCGCCCATTGCACAAATCGTGCCTGACATTAACGTGCTGACAGTCTCGGAAGCGCGCGAAATTGCACCTTTGTACAGAAGTTCGACGCTGGTATCGCTGCGGTCCATGAACAAGAATCTTTTGGAAGAGGCCGCTCTGCGCGTCAAGGCCCTTGGCGAAAACTCGCTGTACTTGAACTACGTTGAGGAAGTGCCGTCGGATTCCGAACTGCCGCAGGAGTTAGAGCCTTCACAGGAATCTCTGGATATTTTGAACCAGGCCCAGAAAGAACTCGAGGCCCGCGGCATTACGGCCGTGCCGGTTTGGCAGATGGGTTATGACCCGGGTAAAATGATCGTGCGCGCGGCCCGCGAACTCGAAGTAGGGGCCGTCTTTATCGGTGCCACCCGCCGGAGCGCTCTCACGAAGATCCTGCGCGGTGATGTTCTGCGCACGCTTTCGCACCAGCTTCCCAAAGACTGCCACCTCGTTATCAGCAGTTAAGTTCGTAGAGTCCAGGCATGCCCCAACGCCCGATGCGTTGGGACTATCCGGCGACGGCAAAGGAAAGCCGTCGTCCGGTGTTGCCTGGATTCTACGAATTCTGCGAAGAATCTTATCCTTATGATGCTTTTCAGAAAAATCCTTTTCTACCTTTTCCTTCTGCTTTATCTCATCATCTGCCCGCTGCTCATTCTTTACACCCTTGGCTATGTTTATGAAATCAAGGGGGATCAGGGGCTTGTCAAAACGGGGGCCGTCTCCATCTCCACGCTGCCCGAGGGCGCAGAAGTCATTTTCCGGGACCATCACGCCGCGCAGAAAACGCCGGCGGTTATTCTCAACCTTCGCCCCGGCACCTATCCTGTCCGCATTGAAAAAAAGGGGCATGTGTCCTGGCAAAACACGATTCAAGTGGACGCTGAGCGCGCGACCGTGCTTGAAAAAATCATCCTGCTGCCTGCGGGACTTCAAGCCGAACGCATGGCTGCCGGTCCGTTTGAAAAAATCATTCCGCTTAAAGATATCGATGCGCTTCTTACAGTCCGGGGCCCCCGTTTCAGCGATGCCGCCGTATTGGATCTGGAAAAAAACACCGAAACTTTTTTGGCAGCTAAAAGTGAAACTGCCGCCTGGGCAGAAGAAAAAGTAGACGAGATTTATACGGTGCCGGAGAGTACTGTTTTTTGGCTCTGGCTGAAGCACCGGGGCGGAGGACGCATGGTCCGCATCCGTTTCCGCTTTCGTGCGCCGGAGGCGGAGGATTGGACGCGGCTTTTTCCGGACAAGCCCAGCCAGCTGCAGTGGGATCCGGGCGATGAAAATAAACTTTATGTACTGCATAATGACGGCGTATTGACCGTGCTGGATTTGGAAAAAGCTTCCGTCCGCCGGCTGGCCGGCGGACTGCAGGGGTTCGGCGTTTACCGGCAAAAAGTTTTTATGGTTTCGAATCAGGGGGCCTTCCGGGCCGATGCCGAAGGGCATTTGCGCCCGCTTTTGGACGACCCGGTCCTTGCGGCGGAACTGTTTAGGGAAAAACTTGATTTCAGCGTTAGGGCTTTTCCGGGCGGCAATTTGATTTTTCTTGATTCAAAAGGCGCCCTTTTTTCAAACCGCCTGCCTTATTGGATTGCCCGTAAGAAGATGCAGGGTTTTGATTACGATACGCTGCATGAACAGGCCGCAGTTTGGAGCGGGACGAAAATCGGCATTCTTGATTTTTCACGCGATGTTTTTCTGCGCGAAGAGGCGTTTGAGCGTAAGCTGGGCAAACGCTGGATATACCGCGAAGGCCGTTTAATCTCGCGGGCTTTTTGGGTGGCGGAGGGCACACAGCTTGTTTTCCAGGACGGCCATCAGGTTTTTCTGCTTGAAACAGCCCCGGGCATCGAGGCGCGGCCCCGACTTTTATTTGAGGCGGATCCGGAATCCCTGCTGTTTTTCTCCGAGTCTTTGGGGCAGCTTTATTACCGCGACGGCGAAACGCATGCGCTCATGGCGTTTAGGCTTGTCGCAAAACGGGAACTGTTAGGCAGGAAGCCGGAGTCCGCACCATGAATTTCAAATTTTCAAGACACGGGTTGACGGGCCGTGAAAAATTCCTTCAGCGCGCTTTTGAAATCCTGCCGGGGTTCACAAGCTGGACGATTCTTCTTGGAATGACGGCGCTTTCGTTTTGGAATCCTGTCTGTGCAGCGGTCATCATTATTGCTTTTTACGTTTACTGGCTTATGCGCGTCTTTTATGTGGTGCCGTTTTTGGTATTTGCCTATTTTCGTCTCGACCTTGAAAAAAATACCGGCTGGATGGAGCGGATTGCGGGTTTCGAGAGCCTGACTCTGTATCAGCGCCAGTTGAAACGGCGTCTTCGCGGCAGTTCGCTGAGGAAAAAAATCTCGCTTTGGATTCACCTCCGGGAGTTGGAACGTTTCAAGAAGCATTCTCATGAAAGAATGGATGCCGGCGCGATTCATCATTTGGTTCTGATTCCGGTCATCAAAGAAACACGGGCCATTCTTGAATCGGGGATTCGCAGCTTGTTCCGGGGCGATTACCCTTCAGACCGGATGATGGTCGTCATTGCTGTGGAAGAACGGGCTGCTGCGGATCTCAAAGAGGGGATTCAGGAATTATGCAAAACTTACCGGAAACATTTTATGGACTTTCGCGTGGTGGAACATCCGGATGGATTGCCGGGGGAAGCGCGCGTCAAAGGCGCCAATATTACCTGGGCGGCCAAAGATGCGGCGCGGATCCTGCGTGAAAAAAATATTCCCTTTGATCACGTGATCGTCTATTGCTTTGATGCGGATAGGATTGTCAGTCCGGCTTCTTTTTCGTGTTTGACTTATAATT
>JAHFHF010000061.1 GCA_023247055.1 Candidatus Omnitrophota bacterium | reverse complement strand
AAAAGATAACGCCACTGCTGCAGAAGACCGTTCTTTTCCTCCCCCGCAGAGCGGGGGAGGTCAGGTGGGGGAAAGCGCCGCGGTTTCAACGGTGCTGTCGGATGGGAAAGATACCGCACAAAGATTCGGAGAATCCCTCGTTAAATTTTTGCGCAGAGATGATCCTTTGCGGCGCTGGGAGGAAATGGCCCCGTTTCCCATGGGCGGCAAATACGCTTTCCAGCAGCGATTAGTGCCTGCTTATTCGGTGTACCTGCACCTCGTGGCGCCTGCCAACACCGTGCTTTTCTATGAGGGCGTGGAGATGAAGATTGCCGAGATGAAAGGGCAGCCTTTGCAGGGCCCTGAAATTCCTAAGAGCGGCGCACAGGCCAGCGCGCCCGCCCGCTGGCTTGTGGACAGCAAAGATATCACGGGGCATGACTCCATTCAGGTTGAAGATTACCGGGCCTATTTTATTTTGTATCTCCGGCCGGAAGCCAGGGGCCGTTATGTCAAAAATCTCAGAGAAGCTATAGAGAGGTTCAAGCTGGAAGATCCCAAAAAATTTGAAATTGGAAACGAAACCATTGATTTTAAAGTTGATGGCCAGTTACGCATCCGCCTCAGCTTTACCGAGCCGCCCATGCATGCGGCGCTGAAAACGGATGTCCTCCCCCACCTAACCTCCCCCGGAGAGCACGGGGGAGGAAAAGATCCAGCTTTCCCCGGTGAACGCGGGGGAGGAAAAGATAGCGCCGCCGCTGCAGAAGACCGTTCTTTTCCTCCCCCGCAGCGCGGGGGAGGTCAGGTGGGGGGGCGCGCAGCCCTTACCAAGACGCTGACGTATGAACAAAAACGCGAATTGCTCGAAGGGTATCAAAAAAATATGGAGCAAATGCTAGAAGCACTTTATGACAACCGGGCCCGCGTTGAACGGTCGCGAACCATGAATGAGAGTGCGCAAGATTTCAGCCAAATGATTATTGAAGCGATCGCAAATATTCAGCGGCTTGTGGGGGATGGCGATGTTTTTGAAGATGTCGATACTTCCATGCAGTTGAGAGAGCGTGACCTGGCGTTGATTTTATTCTCGCCGGGTAAAAATCCGCAAAACCGTTATTTCGGAATGGCGATCCAAACTGTTCCATTGGAGCGGCTGCAGGAGAATTCGGTTTTGAAACTTTACGATTTTGACAGACAAGCAGACACCAGACTCAATTATTTAAAAATGGCAGCCTTTGTTGAGAGCATACGGCGCTTTTCATGGGACAAGGTTTTTGCGGCATTGGAAGCTGAACGGCGTAAAACGCAAGCCCCCCACCTAACCTCCCCCGGAGAGCACGGGGGAGGAAGAAATCCAGCTTTCCCCGAAGAGCACGGGGGAGGAAAAGATGAAACCAAAGACTCATCCTCTGTCATTCTGAGTCCGTCGAATGCTTTAGCGCCGGACGAAGAATCTCGAAAAACTGAGATCCTTCGTCGTCCTGCGGGTACGCAGGCGACTCAGGATGACAAAAATTTGGCATTGACGGCCGATGAGTTTGAGACGTGGACTAATTTTGTCATGGCCACGATTGTGCCGGGGGGCACAACGCCGAAAGGTCTTCTTTGGCTTATCGAAGGGTTTGAGCGCGGCAACAGAGGCGTTTTGGCTCCCCGTGAAGTTTGGATTATTGTTCAGCGGCATATCCGCCAGGATATTCTTGACCGCCAGGGCGCTGATGCGGTGGCGGAAGAACTGAACCGTACGCTTGCGCTTCAGCATAGCCAAGAGAAAAAACCATCACGGACTGTGCCAGCCGCTGCCCAGCCGGAACTTTCGCAGCTTACCCCTTTGTCATTGCGAGGAGCCGCTATCAGCGGCGACGAAGCAATCCCGGAACGGCCTGACAGTGACTTGCCCCGTCTTTTTGCGGAGTTGGACCCTGTAACCAAATCGCACATCTTGGCGAATTTGCTGGGCGCCGTGGGAATGCAATATAGCCGCACGGAGTTATTTGAAAAAGTGCTGACAGAATCCGGCGGGCTTAACAAACTGCAGTCGCTTTGGCAGGCCCGGGATTTATCGGTTTATGCGCTTTTTCAAACGGATGACCCGGAAGAACTGGGCTATATGATTTTCAAGAAAGGGGACGATATCTCCGGATTTCGCGAAGTTTCGGCCGAGCAGTGGGCCAATGTGATCGAAGAAAAAAATCTTACCGAGGTTTATTATCCGACATACTTGCCGCAATACATGCGTTTGGATCCAAATAAGAAGGCCCCCCTCCTAACCTCCCCCGAAGAGCGCAGAGGAGGAAAAGATCCAGCTTTCCCCGGAGAGCGTGGGGGAGGAAAGGATAAATTATTTGCGGCTTCCTCACTCAGTAAGGAAGAGCAGGTGAGGAACGATTTCTTTGCCTGGAAAAACGGCGAAGTGGATGTGACGGCGCTTATGACTTATCCGGGTGTCATCGCATGGGCGGATATTAATGCCGTCGATAAGGCCGCTTCGGAATTCTTTCAAACTGCAGAACTTGCAGGCCAACTAGAAAGCCGCCGTTTTGAAATTCCCGGCAGCGGCGATCCCAGAGGCCCCGGCAGCCAAGAAGACGAGATGCAGCTTTTAAAAATTTATCCGGCTGGAAAAACCGACGGCGAACCGGTTTTTGAATTGAGGGAACAGTTTTGGCCGGAATATGAATTGAGTGCCCAAATCACGGCCGAAGTCGATTTGGGCGGAACCATGATCTTTCGCGCGGCGAAGAAAATAGGCCCGTCTGCGCCGCTGGAACTTGCGCTTGAGCCCAAGAGCGGAACACTGGCGGAAAAAATTTGGACCGGCATGCTTGGGCTGGGAGCAGCAGTGACGGATCAATTGGCGGGCCGTGACGGACGGCTTAATTTCGCGCGCGAAGACATCCTTTCGCTGCGTTTTAGCGTGGACCCCATCGACGGCCGGCGTCAAGTCGTGCTTGAGATCCGCGGCTCGAATGAGACCGCCATGCGCAATTTTTCCAACGTGGTCGCCCGGGAAAATCCGGGAGTATTGATGGAATTGAATCAGACCACAAAACGCTTCTGGGTCGCTTTCGAGAAATTAGACCTTATCATTCGACAAAATGAACGCAGTTCCAAAACCCAGCCAACCGGCGATATCCCCCTCCTAACCTCCCCCGAAGAGCGCGGGGGAGGAAAAAACCCAGCTTTCCCCGAAGAGCGCGGGGGAGGAAAAGATGGCACCAAAGACTCATCCTCTGTCATTCTGAGTCCGTCGAATGCTTTAGTGGCGGACGAAGGATCTCGAGGACGGCCCCTTGGCGACAGTCTAAAAGAAATTGAAAAATCCGGACGCTGGACGGCACAGAGAATTGAAAACCTGCCCAATGATCCCAAAGGCCTGATACTTTGGCTTGGTCGTGAAAGCGTGCCGCAAGACCGGGACGAACCTTTTTCCCAGGCGGCTATTCCCACCAACAACAAAGATAAACTGCGTTCCTATGCCGTGAGTAATGCCAAATTTGCCATCGATGGCGGCTATCTCGAAGGCTGGCATGACGACGTTGCCGTGGGCACTGACCTTGAAGACAAAGATTCATCCGGCAATACGATCAACTCGTCAGTTTTTTATCTGCGCGAAACTGTTTATGATGAACTGAGGCCGAGTATTAATCTTTTTCTACGCAATCCAGGAGGTCCGGATGCCAGCCGCCGGCAGTACACGCTGGAGTGGGGAACTTTTGATTTAAGGGTGATCAACAACAAGGGCGTCGAAACATTTTACCTGCTGGTTCCCGATGAAACAGCCAGTGCCATTGATGCCAACGGCCAGGGCTTTGTGCGGGATGTGGTGCTTTCACCTAAGTTTTCGTCTGTTGCCCAGCGCATCGTAATTGCCGGATATAAGGAAGTTAGAAACAGTGTTGAGTTATCCAAGGTGTTCCCCAGAACCGGGGCCAGCCCCCGTCAGCGAGGCCGTGATTCCGGTCAGGGGAATGCCCCCCTCCTAACCTCCCCCGGAGAGCACGGGGGAGGAAGAAATCCCGTTTTCTCCGAAGAGCGCGTGGGAGGAAACAGTGGTTTATTGAAAACCGGGGCCGGTCCCGCGCGTGCGGGGAAGGGTAGTGCCTCTCAGCAGGGGTTCGATTCTGGTAATGTCATTGTGGGCGCTGGCGCCGATGCGCCGCTATCGCAAAGCAGCGCAAAAGATAGCGCTGTCTCGAAGTTATCGGGCGGCGCGCTTGTGGTCACTCCAGACACCCCTATTTCAGAAGTGCTCGAACTTCCGTCCAGCAATGAAAAATACGTGGTGATGAATGTGCTGGAAGCGAACGCTGGAAAACTTCTCAAACGCTGGAAGGACTCGCCTGTCAGTTTTTTTAACCTTTTGTCTTCCCGCGAAAAAGAGTTGTCCCGCTTGGAGCAAGAAATGGTTAAAAACATGGCCATGCTCAATACGGGCGAAGGGATGTATCTGCGCATCTATGAGCCTGCAAAACTGCTTCAAAAAGGCGGCCTATTGCCTGATTACGCCTATCAGGAAAAGGGTTTTTTGATCGGGGTGAGGTATCCGGCTACGGATAAGATTGTCCCAGCGGTGTTTAACGGTTTTGATGGGGGCCGCAACGAAGACGACGTTGTTCTCGCTATCCCGTTATTAGACCCCGGCGAAAAATTTAATCTAAGCCGGTTCTCGATCAATGCCGGCGAAGTTTTTCGAATCAACTGGCCCAAATTGACTGCGCCCGATCCCACGGATTGGGCTAGGGATCAGCAGGGACTTAGAACTATGCTTGATGATTTTGCAAGGCAGCCTATCGATATCACCGGTGGAGCAGATGATCCCCCGGACGCGCCGCTTGCACCGCTAGCAAGTTCTGCCGATGCGCCGGTCACGGTCGAGATGATTCTTGATTTTATTTACTACGGAAACAGAGACCGTGAACTGGAAAACCCCGTCATCCGCGTTTCTGACAACTGGATTATCGGGAATCTGCTGTCCTTCCAATCTCAGGACCGTCTTATTCCATCCGGTGTTCTGAATGATTTTTTTGACCGTTTTGCCGTGCCGCCGGTGGATGATTTGGAGCGCAATGAACGCCTCGCGGCGATTGAAGCCGCGTTGGGAACGGCGCGGAGTGAGGTGAGAGGGGGAAGGAAAAAGGGGAACGCAGGTGGAAGGTGGAAGGTGGAAGGTGGAAGGAATGCTTTGTCATTGCGAGGCAGCGTGCCTGTTGAGGCCGAAGCAATCTCACGGGCATCTCTTTCAACTTCGAACTTTCTTAGTTATCCTTCCACCTTCCACCTTCCACCTTCGACCTCTTCTCCCTCCCGCTCCGAAGTCCGCTCTCCGGTTGCAATTCCATCCAACTACGCCGCTGAAAAACCTGAAAAAGTCATCGGCTACTGGCACGTGCGTTACGAAGACAGCGCCGCGCCGAAAAAAGAAACCGCCAAAGACGTGCGTAACTGGACACGTTTCTTTTTTGAGCGTGATGACACGATTTTAACGCTTTCGATCATCAATGATTTTTCTGACCGCGAAAAGCCGTGGTCAACCGTTGAAATCCGCCGTTCGGCCAGCGTGGGTTTTGATCCGGACAATGTCGCTGGGGGCGAGGTTATCGCCGAAGCTGAGTTTAAAGGACTTGTTTTTGAAAAGCTTGCCCTCGAGCAAAACCCGCTGTTGCTGCTAGTGCCTTCGACTCAGGCGCTCACGGCGGTCTTGAAAAAGGGCAAAATCTTGCCTGGGGATTTTGAAGGCCCGGAATGGCAGGGCAATCTGGCCGTTATCTATCCGCTCGAGGATGATACGGAGAGCGACCGCGACAGTGCTCTGCGCGCAACGCCCGCTCTGCCAGTCAAATTTACTTTTGCAGCTGCTTCTTCGGAAGTTGCCGGGCCTGGGCCCATCATCGGCTCATCCCTGGTCTCCGATACGATTCGGTTACTGCCGGATGAAATCGCGGCGCACTTTAAGGGTCGAAGCGATTTTGTAAAAGCCAAACGTGTTGTTCAGGAAATCAATGATACTTCCACGGCTGCGAAGAATATTTCTTATGACGTATTAGAAAGATCGGGTATTACGGTTTGGCCTTTTCCAAGAATTAATTTTCAGGTACCCAATGCGCAGGGCCGAGTTGAAGAATTGACTATTTTCTTTAGGGATTCGTGGTTTGCGGGCCGGGAACAAAAAACAAGAGTGGATTCTCTGATCGTGACAGACCCTCGATCCCCCCAAATTAAATTTAATTTCATCTATAAAACTTTGCCGGTCCCGGGTGTTCAGCCTGAAACGGATATACCCATTGTCGATCGTGATGGAAACCCCACAGGAGATACATTACGATTTACCCCCGCTGAATCTTCTTCTGAAGGTGCCGGGCCGGGCACCGGCTCTGCTTTGACTGCATCCGTTCTTACCGATGTGACGGACATTGAAATTTCAGATGGGCCGGCCGAACGTGCCGCCCGGATTAAGCGGCTTGAAAAAATTGCTGCGCGGTTTGTCGAAATATTGACAGGCGTTGAAAGAACAGCCGGTCAAGCGGAAGGCATTTGGGTGGAAGACGCCAGAATTAATTTGAATGCGGGCCGCACGGGCGATTTTTCTAATGAACGTGGTTTTGATGTTCAAGACAGAGAATTGGCGGGGCTATTTTTAAAGGCCTTGGGATATTCGTGGGAAGAAGAGCAAACTTCGATGATCCTCTTGCCGCCGCAGGGCAAAAGCCTTCCGGAACAGGGCATTCCCTACCAGGATTTTAAGGATCTTGCAGCCGGCTTGCCGACGGCATTGGCACAGGTAAGTGAGCGTCTGCGGGGAGAAAATTTTGTGAGTGTAAGCCAACTTAACCCTCCTCTTGTGCGGCTTCTGTCTATCTATCGCAATTCACCCTGGATATTTGAAATTCCCATTGCGCGATTGACCGCCGCGGTGTTGGGACTGCGCGCGCCCAGCCGCTCGCTGGAACGCTTGTTGTTCTGGCCTGAATTAATCCAAACTCTGGGAACCGCTGAGGCTGGTAAGGGATTGTCGAATCGGGCTACGGTTCCTCCCGGATCTTTGATCTCGCAAGCGGGCTACGCGTTGGTTGACGGACTTCCGGAGTGGACGAGGAGTACAGGCACCGGAATACAGCAGCTTTTTGAACCAGCCTGGAGTCGTATATTTTCAGGGTATGACAGCTATCGTGTGATGCCGATTCTCATCAGCAGGGAAAAAGATTTTGTGGAAGATTCTTTGACCATTGAGCTGCCGTATATCCAGCTTAAGATCACCTCTGAGATTGAGGCTCCTGAAATTGAGCAGGCCTTTTTTGATATCATGAAATGGCGCATTCCGGCGGCGCATGTACTCGCAATGGAACTGGCCGGGCTTGGAAAAGTTGGGGAAGACCGCGCGGAATATCACGTCCTGCGCCTCTGGCTTCCGGCGGACAGATTTGACGACTATGTGCGCATTTTAACGGGGCGTGATGGGTCTAGGTGGCCGGAACTTCTAAAAATCGTCACGGAGGTTGACCCGGAAAACCAGAAGATTACCCTTAAAGCCCCGAAAGGCGGCCGCGAAGACCGTTTTGAACTTATTTTTATAAATCCTGAGGAGCTTGCTGCTTTGAAAAATCAGGGACAGTCCCTGAAGGAAGCGGGGACAGTCCCTGGACGCCGGCCAACAGACGGCGCCGGGGCAGTCCCTGATTCTTCTTCCACAGCCGGATCAGTCCTCGCTGCAGATGATCCTGAAATCTTGAACCGGCAGCCTGCGGTCAAAAAATTTAAAAAAATGACTGTCACCCCGGTAGAAGTACCCGCTGAGTTTAAAGATTTTGTTGCAAAGCAGCCGGTGCTTTTGAATAAAACACAGATGGCCATCACCAGTGGACATGCTTTGTTTCTATTTGACTATGCCGCAGGCCAGTGGAAGGCCGGACCGGTCATTCGTTCAGAAGCGTTTTCCAGCCCCTCCGCACCCGTGCTTGTGAGCCCAACGCAGATGGTGGTTTTGAATGAAGACGGCGATAGCCTCGTCTTTTTGAATCTGATCCAGGGCACATGGCAAACGGGGCAAGTGCTGCGCTCTGAAAACATTCAACTTGGCGGAAATGAAGAAGATCCACTTTCAGTTCCTACGCCGCCTGTTTTTCTCAGCCCAACCCAAATGGTCGTGGCAAATTTTGGTAATAACACGCTTGGGTTTTTTAAACTCAAAGACGACCAGTGGCAAGTAGATCAGATTAAAAAGGGGCCATTTTCTAACCCCAGCCGTCCCGTGCTGCTCAGCCCAACCCAGATGGTGGTGGCTAATGATGGCAACGACAGCCTTTTCTTTTTAAATCTTGAAGAGGAGGAGTGGAAGGTCGGACAAAGCGTCTATTCTGAAATCGCCGGAAAAGGAGAAGATGCCGAGCAAACGCTTTCTTTTCCAGCGGAGCCTGTGCTTCTAAGCCCAACGCAGATAGTGGTGGCCAATGGTACCGGCAATACGCTCACTTTCTTTGATCTTATCGATGGAAAGTGGCAGGCGGGGCAGATCCTACGATCCAAAAAGATTCCAATGAGCGGCGGCAGCCGCGTCGAAATGTTTGTTGGCCCCAACCGCCCGATGCGTTTGAGCGAGACCCAGATGATGGTAAGCAATTTCGAATCTGGTCTTCTTCTCTTTTTCGGATTGGAGAAGGGAAAGTGGATTTTAGAGAAGGTTGAGCGTTTTCAGGGTTTAGACGCTTATCCGGCAACACCGGTTCGTTTAAACGCAACGCAGATGGGCATTGTCCAATCACAACTTTTTATTCTGGAATTACAAGACGCCGAATTGGATCCAGCCCGTCTCATCCATACCACGATTGCTTCTTTGGATCAGATCAAAAACAGCACCGCGCTTTCCGCGGCAGAAAAAATCCGCCTTACGGATGTGGAAGCCATCAAAACATTTTTTGAAGAACGCGCCGATTATATTCCTGGGCCGGCGCAGATTCGGGAAGGCGTCAAACAGGGCTCTTACAAGATGGATTCCTTTAACTACGAAGTCATTCCCAGGGAAAAAGCAGGCAGCCGGATTATTTATGATCCTTCCGCGCCTTACCGGCCTAAAAAGGTAGAATTTGCATTTCAAATCAAACAGGTTCAGCCCGGCCTCAAGCTGCCCACAGTGGATTTGGAGATTTATGCAGGAACACCCGTAAGACCCGTCGAATGGAGTATCAATGGCAGCCCTTTTACTCTTAAAAATTCAGGGTTTGATTTTCTGGAAGTCTCAGACCAAAAAGAGGGGCCCGTCCATTTTCATTTTTACTTCGAGAGCATTCCCGCCGAAGTAACCGAAGCGCTAAGACAAATCGGCTGGTACGACCCGCGCAATATCCCGCTCGTCGATGACCAGGGCCGCGAAACCGGCGACACCCTGACTCTTTCGTTAACCTCGGAGCAGCCTGATGAATCGCCGATTGAGACCGGCCAGGCTGCGACGGATGGCCAGCGTCCGGGGTCAGGCGATCTTTCACTGCCTGACTCCTCTGCAGTGCTCACACCGGAACCCAAAACTCCCAACACGGGCTATGCCTTTATGAAACGAGGCGACCAATACTTTATCGAAGGCCTCGACGGCGTAAAGAGGCAGATCGATGTTCCTCTGGGGATTAATGAGATCAGCGCAGTATTTTTTGTTGTCGATCGCCGTGGCGAGGTGCAAGTGATTTATGCGGGAAAAAGCAGTGACAAATGGGCTGTTTATGTGAATAGCGAAAAAAAGAGCGGAGATTTTGATCAGGTGCGGTATGCCTCTGGCCTTGTCGATGGTGAAGGCCGCGTGCGGGTAGTTTATGCGGGAAAGATCGGTGGAAAAGAGGCTGTTTATGTGGATGGCGATAAAAGAAGCGTTGATTTTGATAGTGCCCAAATAAATTCTCTCGCCGGTCTTGTCGATGGTGAAGGCCGCGTGCGTGTGGTTTATGCGGGAGGAATCGGTGGAAAGAAGGTTGTTTATTTGGATGCCGTTCCAAAGAGTGAGGTTTTTGATGAGGTGTGGGATATTTCAGGCCTTGTGGATGGGGCTGGCCAAGTGCGCTTGATTTATGGCGGACTTGACTATCAGAAGAACGGAGGCAAGAGGGCTGTGTATGTTGATGGTAAGAAAACGATCGACGAGCCCGGATTTATGTTTGATATCTCTGGCCTAGTGGATAGCAGCAATCAGGTCCATCTCGCGTATTGGGGAAGCTACGGCGGCGAACCTGCGCTGCATGCGGTTTACGTCGATGGCGTGAAAAAGAGCGTGGATTTTGATGGGATAACAGGTTTTGTTTGTTTTTTGGATGATGAAGATATGGTGCATGTGATTTCTGCGGGAAAAAGTGATGACCAATTGGCTATTTATGTTGATGGCGAAAAAAGAAACTTGAATTTTGATGTGGCAAATATCACCCGCTTCGTGGATGGCGAAGGCCGCATGCATGTAGTTTATACAGGAAAGACCGGTGATAAGTGGGCCGTTTATGTGGATGATGTAAAAAAGAGCGAGGATTTTGATTGGGCATGGGATGTTTCCTACCTCAGGGATGGTGAGGGGCAAATGCATTTGGTTTATCAAAGAGAAATCGTTGGTAAGAAAACTATTTATCTCGATGATCAGATTGTGTTTCAGGATTTCCTAGGGTTTTCAAAACTTTACGTACCCCCACACGCGAAAACCAAGCCTTCCGCCGCCCCGGCAGCACCCGCGTCCCTGAGTTCTATGCGGGCTCTGACGACGTCCGGGGAACTAGAAGAGTATATTCGCGGACGTACCGATTTTATAAAAACCGCGGACGCGTCTCATGCCTGGCGCGGCACACACGACGTCTATTTTTTCGCGGCACCTCCTGCTTTTGTGATGGATTTCAACCTGCCGCAGACAGCGGGCGGCGGGGTTGATTTGCAGCTTGCGCCAAGAAATGACGCGGGCCATTTTTCAGTGAACATGAACTTAGATCCGGAGGGCGCTTTTGAAGAATTGATAGAAGATATCCGGATATCCAAAATTGAAGTTCCGGATGCCGATTCAGGCCCGCTTCGCTACCGCTTTTTTCTGCCGGAAGAAGAAAGCGAGAGAATAAAGAAATTTTTATCCGGTCTCGCGGCAGTATCGCCCAATGTTTACCGGCTTCGGGCCGTTGAGGGAGAGAATTCTCCCGTTGAAATCGAATTTGTATTTGCCTCTGACACGGTAGGGGCAATTCATGAATTGCCCCTACAGGATGAAACCCGGGGCGTCTCTGCGTCATCTAACACAGAGACGGTGCAAACGCCGTCAGTCACGCCTTTGCAGGATTCTGCGGAGGCTGCATCCGCGGGCAGTCCTGCCGGAACGCTGACGGCTGTTCTTGGTTCAATGCGCACACTGACAACAGCCGGTGATTTTTACGATTACATTCGCAGCCGGACTGATTTTGAGGATGTGCTTGTGCCAGAGGCTGACGCTCCGCCGGTAGCGGCATTCCATGCACAGCGTGATGCTCACAATGTTTATGTGACGCATTGGGCCGAAGGCGAAGCGATTCTGCTGGATTTTTATCTTGAAAGCGCCGCAGCATCGGGCGCCGCTTATTTTGGCCTTGGCTTGAATAATAAATCGGGGCCTCTCTCGATGAATATGATTACAACGCAGGTTAGTACCCTAAAGGATATCCGTATAGAAAAAATCGAAGTGCCCGATGCGGCTACGGGCCCCATCCGCTACCGGTTTTTCATCCCGCAAGAAGAAACAGAAAAAGTGCAAGACGCTTTGTCCAAATATAAACCGGCACAGCCCAATGTTTACCGGCACGGGGGAGAAGATTCCGGTATCGAAATCGAATTTGTTTTCGCTTCCGACGAGGTAAAGACGGGTTTAGAACCCGCCCCTACAAACGCGGCACAGCCGTTTGCTCAGACCACCCTGACCGATCGCGGCGTTGTGTCAGGGCACAGTTTCGCAGAAATTTTTTCAGATTTGGAAGCGAGCGGTCTTTGGTTCTCGAGTCAAGGCCGGGCTGACCGTTTTAGGGATGGACGGGAACTCATTCTAAAAAATAAAGCCGGAAAACCTGTTTTTACACCGGATGACGGAAAAGGCACGCATGTTTCATGGGCTACGACAGGCGCTGGGTCAGATTTTTATGAAATTGTGGTGCGTGCCGATTCCAAGGAAGCTTTACGAGCCGAAGAAGACGCCGTGGGCCATGACCTATGGACAATCCTTGGGTTGAGACAACTCCATCCTTCCGGAAAACGGATGGTCAGCATTAAACATCCCGGCACAACTTTTCTTGGCGGTGATTTTGTTGAAATCGAATTAAAGGAAACCGACCGGCTTGACTTTGCCCACCGGGTAGAAAACGGCGTGCATGTCTTTTATACATTAGTTCCTGACCGTGTCATTCAGGAGTTGCAGCGTGAAGGCCTTGATTTCATGCGTTCCTACTCGATGGATCCTGACGATAGCGAAGTACCGCAAAAAATTGTCATTGTCGGAGAGTCTGAAGCCAATGCCGATCGCAAAAAGTATGCTCTGTTTAATTTCGAATCTGCGCCCAGCCCGGCTCCGGCAGTCACGCCTCTGCAGGATTCTGCGGAGATTACGTCCGCGGGCATTCCTGCCGGAACGCTGACGAACGGGCGTGAGTTGGTACATCGTTCAATGCGGACACGGACATTGACAACCACCGATGAGTTCTCCGATTACATTCGCAGCCGGACTGATTTTGAGGATGGGCCTGTTCAACAGGATGAGACTCCGCCAGCACTGGTGCTTCACGCGCGGCGTGAGGGGCATAATATTTTTGTGTGGCAACGGCCCAAAGGAAAAAACATTCTGCTGGATTTTTATCTTGAACGCGCCCTAGCGTCCGGCTTCACTTATTTTGGGCTTGGCTTGCATAACAAATCCGGCCTTCTCTCGATGACTATGATTACAGGTCAGGCGGATACCCTAGAGAATATCCCTATAGAAAAAATCGAAGTGCCCGATGCTGCTGTGGGCCCCATCCGCTACCGGCTTTTTATCCCGCAAGAAGAAACAGAAAAAGTAAAAAACGCTTTGTCCGGTTACAAACCGGCGCAGCCCAATGTTTACCGGCACGGCGGAGAAGATTCCGGTATCGAAATCGAATTTGTCTTCGCCTCTGACACTGTAGTGGCAATTCATGAATTGCCACTACAAGAGCGTGAGCAGCGTCTTGAAACGGTCTCTTCACGCTCCGATCCTGTCATGACCCAATTTGTGCGAAAGCATCCGGGTGACTGGGAGGGATTTGTGGATTTTCTTAAAAAACGCGGAATTCCGCCGGGTGTGATGGATTCGAAGCAGCTTTCGCAAGAACTGATAGCCTTTGACCATGAAAACCAGGTGCCTTTTGTATGGAGGTTTGCCCGCGATGTTACGGAAGAACTGAATGAGGCTGCCAAAGGGCAATACCGGTTTCAACAACTCATGCTTGATGATGAATCCATTAAGAGCAAAGCACGCGAGATTTTTGATCGATTGATCATCGAACGCATTCGCCAAAAACGGTTTGTAAAGGATCTTCCTTGGCGGGCGGATTCCTCAAGTCTTGAGGAATATTTCGAAATGCTGTCGCTGCCTGAGACAACCATCACAGTCAACCAATTTGAATCGCTGGTCATTGATTTTGAGGCGCAGACCTTTCAGCGTTTTACCGAAGAAACGTTTTATGCGGTTGCGGACGAGTGGACCGCAGAAGGCAGGCTCAAACGTCCGACCACCTATCCTGCGCACGATGCCCGGAATGTGATCCTTGCCTTTCGAGAGGTGCTCGCTGCCCGGCCCTCCGAGATTAATCTGAAGGGGGTCGATGCTGGAAGCGCTGGGAACACCCTGTCTAATTCCGAAGCTTCGTCCAGTCTGGCACCGTCAGTCACGCCTCCGCAAGGTTCTGAGTATGACGCCGCCGCGCCGGCAAATAGAGGCGCAGCCCCTGTCATTTTGAGTCCGTCGAATGCTTTAGTGAAGGCCGAAGAATCTCAAAACGTTGAGTCTTTAGACCCGGAAGCACTCATGCAAAAAATGATGGAGCAGATCGTGAGTTTAGACGCTCTGGAAATTAAGCCTCCCGCAACTGGGAATATAAAAATATATCGTCTCGAACTTGAAAAGACCTCCGGATATAACATGGTCATTGCGGGTATCCAGACGCCAGATACGTCACTCCCTCAAAGTGCCGGCATAGAACTTCGTTTTCCGATGGCCATAGCGGGATCGCAAACATTCGATAATGGCCGCACCGAATTTTTTTCGCCTAACCTGAATGTCTCGATGACGCGGAGCAACATGCCTGGCGCCAAGCCCGCTTTGGAAATAAATATTCAGCACTTCGCCAGCATCGTAAGCGCTTCGGGCACCGAGGGAATGGTGGGCGATTCAGCGAAACACTACGACAGCAGTAATGATGCCGGATTTTCAATGGACTGGGTCCGCGATTTCAAAGCGGGTTTGAACCCGGACGGCTCCGTGCAGTTTGAAATTTTCCTCACTCGCATTTCAAAACGATTTGCTGAAGCTTTGGCCAAGCATAAAATTAAAATCAACGAGCCCAATCAGCTTTATTCCGTCTTGAACCCCAAAGAAAACAAACAAGAACCCGCGGCCGCTTTTCTGACTCTGCATTTGGCCCCTGCGTCTACCGCAGCGACTGCTCAAGCGCGTCCTGATGAGCCGCGTCTTGAGACTGACTCTGCGTCTAACACTGCCCCGGATACCAGCACGGGTTTAGAATCCGCCCCGACAGATACGACACGGTCTGCGGCTGCGGTCATTGCCAAAGACAAAGACGAATGGAAAACAAAGATTCCCAAACAATATCACTCCGATTTTCCTGATCCTGAGCAAGTTGAAAGAGAGCATGGTCAGGAACGGTTTTGGATTTATGAAAAACGCTCGCGCCAAGAGAAAAATAAAGGGATCCGGCTTGAAGTGGTTTATGGCGACCAGCCCAAACGGCCCATTTATTTTTATTACGACAGCGACCAAGGCAGTTCCGAAGCTCCGTATGAACGCATTATGATCGATGAGGCTTTGTATGCGGGGTACCTCGAATGGCAAGACCCGCAGGCCAATGAGGATCGAATAGCCGCAGTCATAAACGGACTTTCGACTCGGTCACCGGCTGTCATGAGTCAAAGGCCGGGATTGGACTCTTACCAGATCCCGGGCATCGGCCCGCTGATTGACTTTTTGAATTCAAGACCGACGGAATGGACATGGCAGACGACCGCAGACGATGCCGATGTTTTGATTGCTGATCAACAGATCGAATCGTGGAAAACAAAAAGTGATCCGCCGGCAACCCTTGCGATTTATGAACATCAGCGTTTCGGAGCCGCAGGGGTGAAGTTCCGCAGCGCGCAATTCCGGGTCAATTTTTCCGTGGAAAAAGAAGGGCAAACCTACTTATTTTATTTCAATTTTTCGGGGCGCGGAACTGCCGCCGTGCCGTCACAGGCGGAGTTGTCAATTTATAAGCTAAGCGACAGAAACGGTAGTGAGGTGGTCGTGGCACGTTTAAACGCATACCAGATTGTGCCGCCGGATGTTGTATCCGGCCCGGTCACCCTGCTCGTGGTTGGAAAGGTGGCGGCTGGCGGTTTGTTGATGATCAATGATCAAAAACGTATCTTGGGAGAATTGTTTCAAAAGCCCTTGGCTTTGATGGACTCTTCAGGACAACCCCTCAATCTAAACCTTGTTTTTAAAGAAGGTGGCAGTTTGCCGGGTACGTTGGAGACTATTCCCACATCTATCACTGTAGAGGCGGGTTTGAAACCCGACCCTGCAAACGCTGCGCAAGCTTCTGCCGCGCACGTCATTGTGAGCGCAGCGAAGCAATCTCGAAGCGTTCTTGTGTCTACGCCTTTCGATATTTTAGATTTAAGCCGCCAGATCCTTACCCCGGAAGAAAAAATGCAGCGGCTGGCCGCGTTTATCGAGAGTATGGGATGGACACGTATCCATGGCATTCAAGCAGGAGTTCCGGGCCGCTACTATGGCAATGAACCCGGCGTTTTTTACTTGGTACCGCCGGGTGTCGATTTTGAAACCTTGCGCTTAGGGTCAAAGAGTTTTTCCCTGCTGCGATTTATCCAAAACACGGATGTGATTCATAAAGTAGATGTTTTCCCTTATCCGCCCGAGAGAGTCGAATTGATTCCTGACGACGCGACTCTTCGTGACTTCGGCAATCTTTCACGGGCATGGGTCGATCAAGACGACCGGCATCTCGAAATAATTTTAGAAAATGATATTGGCCAAATGCGACGTCTCATCTCTGTTTTGAATGATGATGCCGAATCCACCCCCTCAGCGCGTGAAAAATCTCAGAGCGGAATGCCGCTGCCCATGGCCGCAGCTTCTGCAGCTGTGGTCATTGCCAAAGACAAAGACGAATGGAAAACCAAAATTCCAAAGGAATATCACGCTAATTTGCCCGATCTCGAACAAGTTGAAAAAGAACACAAACAAGACCTGTTTTGGGTTTATGAGAGAGGTTCACGCCAAGAAAGAAATAAAGGGAGCCGGCTTGAAGTGGTTTATGGCGGCCGGCCCAAACGGCCCATTTATTTTTATTACGACGGTGACCAGGGCAGTTCCGACGCTCCGTATGAACACGTGATTGTCGATGAGGCTTTATTTCAACAATACCAGGAATGGCAAAGAGATCCGCAGGTCTATGAGGCCCGGATAGCTTCCACCGCGCCCGTCATTGCGAGCGCAGCGAAGCAATCTCGAAACATTCCCGCGTCTATGACTTCCGATATTTTAGATCTGCGGCGGCAGAAACTTACCCCGGAAGAAAAAATGCAGCGGCTGGTTGCGTTCATTGAACGTATGGGCTGGACGCGCATCCAAGGCATTCAAGCGGGAGTTTCCGGACGCTATTATGGCAATGAACCCGGTGTTTTTTATCTGGCCCCGCCTGGCGTTGATTTTGAAACCTTGCGTTTAGGGGAAAAGAGTTTTTCCCTGCTGCAATTTATTCAAAGCAGCGGTGAGATCCGCAAAGTACAGGTTTTTCCTTATTCGCCCGAGAGAGTCGTCGAGTTTATTCCTGACCACGCGACTATTCAAGACTTCCGCAATCTCCCGCGGGCATGGGTCGATCAAGACGACCTACATCCCGAAATTATTTTAGAAAATGACTTTGGACAAATGATTTTAATCGCAGATCCGGTAACAGCCAGGAAAATGCCCGCTTTTTTTGCGCGCATTGATCAAATTGCGGACGAGATGAGTGGTTATGCTTCCCTCTGGAATGATGATGCCGCTGTCGCAAGGGCCGGTTTGGAACCAGCCCCTACGGCCAATGCGGATGCCGCACAGGCTTCTGCTGTCAGCATAGAACCAGACACCGGACACCAGTCACCAGTCACCAGTCACAAATCACCTGCCGCAGCCGGGGCCGTATTAAAAAATCCGCTGCGGGTTCCTGCGGATGCCGTTGAAATCGGCAGTTTATTAAAATCAGAATCGCCCATCTGGAGCGACACTTTCGTTGATGCGATTAAAAGGACTATGGGCTCGGCCGGCTTTAATACCAGGCTGAATGAAAATCATTATGCCGGCCAGACAATGCCTGATCGAGAATCGATTGAATCAACCGGCCGTGGTTTGAAACTTGAGTTTTTGAAGTCAGGTGAGCGGAGTTTTAGAGCAAATTTTGGAGACTACTTGTCGGGTTTGGTTGTAAGAGACAATGCCCTGCGTTGGATGTTTAGCCGCATGTATCCGGCTGATATTTCATTCTCCGGCGTCAACAATCTTGAGGGGGTTTGGATTGCTAACCAAAAAGACAGCAATGGCAAACTCAATATCTTTGTGGCGGTCAAAAAAGTAAAGCCGGATATATTCAAACCCGTTGAACAATGGAAGAAAGAATTAGAAGAAACCGAAGCTGGGAGAAATTTGGCAACGGTCGAAATTCTTCCAGACGATAACGGGGTGGTCATCGATGTTCCTGGCGTGCGCTGGACCATTGCAATTGATCCGGATACTTCAGGATTTGACGAAGCTCAAAGGAATAGCCGGCGAAACAGATTCATCGAGGGATTGGAAAAGACATGGGGCAAACCCTCGATATCGGATACAGCGCTTGTCAAAGCTTTGCTTGAGTTTGAGCGGATACAGAAAGTTTCTTTTGAGAACGCCCAGGAAATTTTGACCATTCTTCAGATGCTCAATGCTACAGACCGCCGGGTGCGTTTGACCGCGCTAGAGCAAGACGTGGCGGAACTTAATAACCGCGCCGGAGAAATTTATGAGGCTATGCGGGCGCGGAGTGAGGTGAGAAAGGGAGGGAAGTGGAAAGGTGAAAGGAAAAAGGAAAAAGGTGGAAGGTGGAAGGTGGAAGGTGGAAGAAAAATGAGATTGCTGCCGCAGCTAAAAACAGCCGAGCAAAGCAGCGTCCAGGCCCGCTCGTCATTGCGAGGCAGCGAACCAACTAAGGCCGAAGCAATCTCAGAACGCATTCTTACTGAACTTAATTTTGCAATACAGCAAAAGTTTCTCAGCACAGAGATTCTCGATGCCAGTGATCCATTCGTAGCTGCGATTGTCAAAGCGATGCGCACACCCCCACCTAACCTCCCCCGCAAGACGGGGGAGGAACAAGAGGGGGCCGCGCTCATCAAGGCGATGAGGACGCAAGGGCTGACAGCGGAGAATTGGAACGGTGAAATTGAGGTTGTGCATAATCCCGTTAAGCGGCCGGAGGATAATATGCTGGTGCATTTGGAGGTGGAGGATATTCTTTATCAGGTGGAAGGAGAGAATAGGTGGAAGGTGGAAGGTGGAAGGTGGAAGGAAGGCGATGCGAAAGAGAGAGAGCGGAAGCAGAAGAAGCCACTTTACCGCTTTCCTTCGACCTTCCACCTTCCACCTTCGACCTTATCTTTCTCCGAATTCTCCTTCCGCATCAACGGCCAAAACGTTCTAGCACTGACGCGCAAGACCGATTCAGGCCCACGAATCTTGATTCGCGAATCGCTGTGGCGTTCGTTGGCCCGGGCGTTCATCGCGGCGCAAATCACCCAAGACGCGAAGAAGGCCGAAAAGGCCGTTCAAGCGGCCACAGCAGTTGTAGTGGCAATTCATGAATTGCCACTACAACCTTCCAACCTCCAACTTCCAACTTCTAACTTCCGTTCGTCATTGCGAGGCCGCGAACCCACTGAAGCCGAAGCAATCTCGCGAACAATGACGAAAGAAAAGGAACCCATATCGGCAGAGGAGGCGTCTCATTCATTCGCGTCTCTGCCGTTATCCGCGACCTCGCCTTTTTCTGACCTCCGTTTGTCATTGCGAGGCGGCGAACAAGCTGAAGCCGAAGCAATCTCACGAACCGCAACTGCCTTACATGAATCGTTGCATTATGCCAACGGGCCGATGATTCGATTTCCTTTGCCCACACTCAAGGAATCGAAACTGATTCTGGTGACGACGGCCGTCATCGAAAAGAACTATGGCATTGCGCGCACGATGGAATATTTAACCGGCTTGGGTTACAAAGTCGTGATTCATGAAGACGCGAAGCTGCAGAATCCGGCGGTGAGGACGAAGTTTTATCAAACGTACGGCTTGGCCGGACTTGTAGAAGCGAAAGCCGTGACCTTTGCGCAAGGCAGCGGCGCACAGCTACAGGCGCAGCTTGTGAGCACGGCCGGCCGCCAGTTGAAGGCAGGCGATGTGCTGGCTGTTAGCTTTAAGGACGAATTCAGCGCGGAACAAAAAGATGCCAACGATGAAGCCGCGGGTTTAGGAACCTGGCATCTTTTTACGCAGTTGGTGCTTGATGAGGATGTTTTGGGAACAACGCCCAATCATCGCGCGGACTTTCCGGTGCTGTGGCTGGGAGCACGGCTATTAAATGCTGCGGCTGAAGTCGGGGCCAGGCATGCCTGGCCCCTACGGCTCGTCCAAGCGAAAGTGATCAGCCGAGTCGGTGAAGGTATTTGGGCCCTGCATCAAACCCCCGCCGGTGGAGAGTTTTCGGCAGCGCTAGTGAGCGAGATTGAAAATTACTTTACCGCCGCCGAGAGCATCCGCTCTGCAGCATAAAGCATGCATTTTCCCCCCTCTGTGCGGAGACAGAGACTGGGATGTATGCACGGCTGTTGGCCGCGTGCCGCTGTTGATCGCACGTCATCCTCGCCTCTTAGATCTCCCCCCGAAAAGCACAGGGGGAGAAACAGCCGGAGAAGATTCTGTTATTTCCTCACAGTACTTTTTGAAAGGGAGGTCGTTTTTATTTCCTCCCCCGTGCTTTCCGGGGGAGGATT
>JAHFHF010000060.1 GCA_023247055.1 Candidatus Omnitrophota bacterium | reverse complement strand
AGCAACGGCGACATTCAGGAAATCCAGATGGGTTATAAAGAAGCCGTAGATGAATTCGATGAAAACGATCTGAGCGTGTTCCGGAAATGGACCCCTTGGACGGGCTTTGCCAGTCCCATCGAATTCAAAACCACCCGGGAATATGACCAGGACCTGGACCTGATTCTCAAGGTCAAAGATACCCATGGTTCTTGGGACGATTATAATCCTGATTTTACCGGCGACCCGATCGTGAACAAGAAAGATTACTCGACCAACGAACGCTGGCTCAAACATTTAGGAACCTGGTACAACCGGGACGATTATGCCAATACCGACAGGGAAGGCAAAGTGGTTCTGGATAATAACCGTCCGCTGATCGATGAGAAAAAATTCAAGCCTCGCGCCCTGGAACACAGCGGATATCGATCCGGCGGCGACGGCACCTATGTCCGCATTTCCCCGTAACCAAACGGCGTGCGATGGGGAGGGATAAGGGCCGTGACCTTAAAATAAAGAGACAATTTCCAAAGCAGAGACGGGTCGAGTTAGCATGACCTTCTCAAGACTTCAGCGATATCTTGGCAGTCCGATATAAATACAGTTCCGGGAGATAGGCCTGCGTGAAGAATAACTATCCTGAAAATTTTTTTGGCGATGTCCCCACAATAGTTTTGGGTTGTTCGTCTCAACTCAGGTTTACGCCGAGAAACAAGAGTTTAGAGACCTTGTCGACAAGGTTGAAGCGGAGGTCCACTGCCGGAGCCCTCATAAATCATGGGCGCCTCTTGCCGCCAATTCGTTTCTTGACGCCGGATCTGAATGGATCTGAAATCAAGACGGGAGCAAAAGGCAGATTGAGTCTTCGATTTGCCGACGGGAGTGAAGTGCAAATAGAGCCGCTCACGCGCAATTACTATCTTTGGCAAGATCGTAGATGAAACTGAAGTCGAGAGACTCATCAATCTTGCGGTAAAGATCACTCGGGCTTACCAAATCGTCCAGGCAAAGATTATGATGCTGTTTCATAGCGAACTTTTTTCGTCCCATCATGGCCGGTCCCTCCTGATTAAAAGATCGGCCATCGAAAAACATTTAACTTAATTGACTTCTGCAACAGACCCTTTTGGAAGGGGTGCCGAAGGCTTTTTATCGGCCGGACTGCGTACGGTTACAGCAATACCCCGGTCGGTTCGATATAAGTACATACCGTCATTGGGAGTCGGGCCAGGATGAAAACACTCAAATTTCTGCTTCCCTTTTTTCTGCTGATTTTCTGCCAAACGGCCCAAGCCTATAGTGTCAAGGTAAGAGTCCTTGATGAAGAAACCAAACAGCCTGTGGCTGGGGTTGCCTTGGAAGCCTTTTTGGAACATGCGACCACGGCCGAAGACGGAACCGCAAACCTTTATTTCGGGGACCCGGGTGAGCGCCAAATCACTGCCAGCCACGGGGATTATCAAAAAGCAGTCGTCAAAGTGAGTTTAAGAAAAGGCGCTGAAAAAGAAGACTATGGGGTTGAGGTCCTCCTTAAACGCAAACCTTTCAGCGGAAAAGTGATTGTGACGGTCAGCCGTGAAGATACGAAAATGCCCATTCCCGAGGTAAGAATCGGGATCGACAACAAGGAAGGCCGGTGGAGTGAGGTTTATATCGGCAGCACCAATGGCCAGGGCCAGGCGGTGTTTTATGTTCGGGAGCCGGGTTCGTATTTCATTGAAACAGACCACTCCTTTTATGAAAAACAAGTCCAGGAGTTTTCAATCCAAAAAGGGGGAGACAAGCAGGAATATCCCATCCCATTAGTCTTGAAACCCAAGCCCGGCAAACAAACCAATGATGATGAAAGAACCTTGAGTATTTTTGTCGCCGAAAAGACAGTAGACGGTGAAAAGAAGCCCGTGCCCAACGCCACAGTCACCCTTTCAGACGGCCAGGTGCTTGTCACGGATGTCAGCGGAAAGACTGAGACGAGCCACCATTTTGCCATAGGAGAATTGATCACTTTCAGCGTCCAGGCTAAAGATTATGTCGACAGCGCCGCGACCTTTACGGCGGGGGGAGAACGTCATTTGGTGAATTTGGCCGATAAGGTCACGATTTTGATGGAAAAGGTAAAAGAAAAGCTGTCCGCCAAATTAGTAGTCACCGTCCTTGAGGCTCAAGAGAAGAGGCCTCTTGATGGCGTGCACGTCACGCTCAAGAAAGCCAGTCCGGACGGAACGCCTGAGCGCCAGGAACTTCCTCTGACGGATAGCGAAGGCCAAAGCGCCGCGCCTTTTGCTCTTGATCCGGCCGCTGCTTATACGGTGGAAGCTTCAAAACCCGGGTTTCAAGATAAATGGAGCGACATCCCCACAGAACTTTTGCAGCCTGCCGAGACGTCGCGGGTGTTTACCCTCTATCTGGACAGCAAAAATGTTTTGCTAGAACTTTTGAGTCAAATGAATGCCCTGGAAGCCCAAGCCCTTGCGGCGTCCGCCTCTCTTATGAGCGCAGGCAGCGAATTTAAAAACCAAGCGGATGAAGCTTCCGCTGCGTTTGCTGAGGCGCAAGGCCTTGCCAATACCGCGGAAGCCGGGCTTGCGGAGTTTAAAAATAAAGCGGATAAGACGGTCACCGATATCGCGCAAATCCAAATGAACGTCAGTCAGGCGAACAGCGCCGGTGAAGCCGCAACGCAGGCTTATCAGGCGGCGGAAAATCACAAAATCAAAGCCTGTGAGGCGGCCAAATCGATGAAGGGCCTTAAAGACCCCAAAGACCTTCAAGCCCTTTTGGATAAAGCCCATCTGGAGCACGAAGATTTTTTGAAAGAACAATCCCATTATGAAAAGGAATTGGAGAACGCACGCAGCGAACAGGATAGCGCCAAGAAATCAATGACGTCACTGAAGGCTGCCATTTCGGAAACAAAAAAACAGGCTGCCGACGCCCCAAAACTTCAGGAGGCCTTTGACGGCGGGAAGGCGAAAATGGCAAGGGCCTTGGAAACTTCTCAAAATGTGGTTCCTGAAGCAGCGGCGCTTAAGACAGTCAAAGAGCAGAGCCTGGGGCTGCTCGCCCAGGCGCGGCAGCTTTTATCTGCGATCCAGGATCTTCAAGTCAGGGAAGAAAATGAAAAAACGTTCAGTCAGATGGAGGCCATCCAGCAAAAACTGGAGGGGATTCTTACTTCGACTAAAGAGACGGAAGTGACGATGAGCATGGAGTACGGGAATTTGGTGCGCCAATCCAAATCGCTAGAAGAGAAAATCCAGCGCATCATTCAAGAAATAAAAGATCTCTTGCCGCTGCTTCCGGATGAAGCGGCGTTGGCCACCATTGAGAAGCAAGTCCTGGACGCCGAGAGTGCTTATGAAGCCGCTTCGATTTTTACGGCAAAAATGACGGCCCTGGCCGCCGCCTGTACAGGCTGCGTGCAGGATGCGGATGAATTGGGAAAAAAGAAAAAACTGTCCGGACCGGACAAGCTGGACTGCTCGAAGCAGCCGGGCACACAGCCACGCATCAAGGAGAGCGGGGAATGGTATTGCGGCTGTTTGAGCGGGATGGAATGGAATGTGGCTCAAAATAAATGCATCATGGCGATACCCGCCGGGCTTAATCCTTGCTTTCATCTGCCGGGTTCCGTGCTCACGCGTGATCCGGTCACTCAAAAAGAAGCCTGTAGCTGCCCAGAAAATTATGAATGGAACAAAACGCATACCGGCTGCCGGTTTTCCAAAGCTGTGCTGTTTCAAGCAGCCAATTGCGGCCGGCTCGCCGGTTCAACGCCGGTTTGGCAAGAAGCTAATGAGAGTGTCTTCTGCCAGTGCCCGCAAGGTTATGTCGTCAATGCCGACTCTACTGTCTGTGTGGCGTCCTCTCAAACACAAGTTGTACAAACGAATTGTTCGAATTATCCGGGAACTGTACCGGTATGGGATGCATATGCAAAGCAGCCTCGATGTGTCTGCCCGTCCGGCCTTCAATGGAACGGTGCTTCCTGTAGTCAGGCCCAAACGGCACAGCCCTTTCAGGGGTTCAACCTTCCCCAACCGATGGCCAACCCCGCAGGCAATGCCGGGCAATCGGCCGGTGCGCCTTCCGGGCAGCAAACACAGGGACAGCCTGCGACAGCGCCGGCCGCTCAAACCGCCAATACGCAACAGCCGCAAGTGCCGCCGGGTGAAACCGTTTGCCCGGACGGCAGCATTTCTTTTATGGGAGTTTGCGGTGAACGCGGCCCTTCCGCTCCCTAATTTAATGACAAGGTACTTACTGGTTGTTCTCGTTGGGATAATGTTCATGACCCCTTCCGTTCAAGCTGAGACACAGAGCTTTAGAGTTCTGGCTGGCAAGGTTGAAGCAGAGGTGAGCTTTCGCAGCGGCCATAAACCATGGAAGCCTTTGGCGACTCATGCATTGCTTGATGCCGGAACTGAAATCAAGACGGGAGCGAAAGGCAGATTGAGTCTTCGATTTGCCGACGGGAGTGAAGTGCAAATAGAGCCGCTCACGGAAATAAAACTGGAGTCATTGTCTGATGCCCAGAATCAAACGCTGATACAAATTATTTTAAAGCAAGGGGAGTTGAAGGCCCATGTGGCGTCTGAGACAGCCGCTCAGGAAAGTTTTGTCATCCACACTCCTACGGCCACGGCCATTATCCAGGGGACAATAGGCTCTATCTTGCATCAGCCAGCTGACGGTTTAACGACTCTTTCTGCAGAGGAAGGAGTGATCTTTATTCAACCCGAAAACTCTAAAATTCAACCACTCAATCTTTCAGCCGGAAGGCAAGTGTCCCTCTCCTCTTCCGCGATTGGGCCGGTTGTGGCGAAGGGGGCACCGCCCGGACTTGCGGCGTCAAAACTTCCTTATAAACTGTTTGATCTTGGCCAGTGGCAGGAATGCGAAAGCAGACAGGGGCAGAAGGAAATCTGCGGCGCTTGGAATTGGGATAGTGAAGCTCAAGCATTTCATGCGGATTGGCCCAATGGGGCCAAGGCTCTTGTGAAGGTTGAAAAAATGGGCGGCGGGGAAATTATTCTGCTCCGGCGCGACTTATCAGGGCCCTCTGCCGGAAGCGTCGCGCATTACACGGGGCATCACGCAGGGGGAGATATTGAAGGCGACGTTGTTCTGCAATTGCTCGAAGGAACCGTTGCTTGGGAATCCCACGACGCTACTTCCAAAGGCACTTGGCGTGTTCGGTCACATGACTATTTAGATTTAAGCTAAGAGAATGCAAAGTCATAGAAAGGATCAAGAGTGCCTATGAAGATTGTCACCGTCAGGTTGTGGAGTGCAGCATCCTTCGCAGGATTTCTAGTTTTAATGGGGGCGGTTGCCGCGCGGGCGGAATCTAAGGAATGCCAGGCGCTGGAGTTGGGGATCGCGGCGTTTAACCACCCGCCTTCGGTCAGCCGTCCGAACCCCAATCAGAAAGATGAAGAATTCCAAGATTTTGAAACAATCGATCAAAAAATGGCGAAAAATCCCGATGATCTTCTCCTTGAAGGCCTTCGGAACATGAAGACGGATTCAAAGGATCCGGCCGTCGAACAAGCGCAAGCAGAGCGCGATTCATTAAATCGAAAATGGATGAAGGCAAGCGATCTTTGTCAAAAAGCACGCGACAGACGCACAGACCAAATCAATAAATTGGATGCAGATCTCTACAGGGCAAAAAATTATTCGGAGCTCCCGACGACAGGGAAGAGCGTTGCAGAACTCCAAGCAAAGATAGACGAAATGGAGAGCGCTGAATTGCCAGAATGCGTGGACTCTTATGCCAGCGCAGTGAAGGCTGATGATGCGGCTGCCAAACATAGGGCTGCTGAAGCGGTTGAATTACAAAAGGCAAAAAGCGCCTGGGAAGCCTACGACAAGGCCATGGAAAACCTGAAAAATGCCCAGGAGGCCAAGAAGAATGCGCTCAAAGGGGCCCAGGAAATCTTTATGAGGGAACAGGCGCTTATTCAGCAGTCGCGGGATAATCTTGCGGGGCGGAGCCAGGATGAAAGTTACAAAAAAATCGTAGCCGATACGCGCGCGCACGCCTTGAATACTTACAACCAGTTAAAGGGGAATCTCGCAAATTTTAACTGTTGGGCAGAGGTTCGTAACTTCATCACGGAGCAGCTTGATCCAAGGTTAGAGCGTCTTCAAGCGCCAGAGAATGCCGCGCCTAAAGAGGCACTGGTGCCGGACAATGCCGGGCCTGAAGAAGAGGCCGTGCCGAAGACCGTTGCGTCTGCAAAGGTGATCGTGCCGGACCTTTCCGGATTCAAGAATGTTGCGGAGATGCAGCAGGCGCTGAAGCGTGCCGGGCTGTCCGGCATGTTTATGACGACCCCGCCGCATTTTCCGGAGGAGGCCTTAAAATTTGTCGGACAATCGCCGGCGGCGGGTCAAGAGGCTGCGTCGGGCAGTGTGGTGACCGTTTCTACTTATGAAAAATATCAGGCTGCGCCGTTGGATGCCAGTTCCCAGCACCTTTTTGGCTATTGGGAAGGGACGGCGACCAAGGTTGTCGATGAAGTGAACTCCGATTATATCGACAAACAGCAGAAATGGTATGTGTATATTGCCCTTAGAGACGGAGAGATTATGACGAATTTGAACTGGCCTTCTCACCTGCATGGAGAGACTTTCATTCGTCCTGCGGGGGCGAGTTATCCGAGTTCGGAAGGAACGCAGAAAATCGAAGGCGGCCGGATTGTATGTGAACTCGTCACAAAGTCCAATCCGGACAGCAAAGGAAACGTCAAAGTTGCTTCCCGGACCTATGTTGCGGTCCAGGCGATCGGCAACAAAATGACCGGATTTATCGAGACGTATGCGGGGGACAGCCCGTCGCCGCGTTTTAAGTCGCGGATCGAGGCGGTCAACATGGGTTACCCGCCGAAAGACATGCCGCCGATCGAGAATTAGTACAGAGGTATTTATGAAAAATTTCCGGATCTTTTATTTTTTGGTTCCGGCATTTCTGATCGCTGGAGAAATCCAAGCCAGCGAGATTCCAGGGACCGTAAGCGAGATCCAAGGCGATGAGGTCACGATTGTCACCGATTCAAAAATCCTTCCGAATCGGGGTGACAATGTGACGATCTATTTTGTCCTTCCCGGGACCCAGGACGAGATCTCCGTCGGCGCCGGCAAGGTCAGTGCTGTGGACGCCGGCGCCATTAAAGCGAAAATCGAAAACGCGGCCGGAGAAGTGGCAAAGAATCAAAAGGCGCGGATTACTTCAGATTATCCCACGGATCAAACAGCGGTTTTAAACTCGGGGACGCCGGTTGACGCAACGTCCGTCCCGACGCCTTGCTCTTATCTACCGGGTTCGGTCATGCAATGGGATCAAGCAAGCCAAAAAAATACCTGCGTTTGTCCTGACGGTTATGAATGGAATAAAGCGCGCACGGGCTGCCGGTTCTCAAAAGCAGTGCTATTTCAATGGGCGAACTGCGGCAGGCTTGCCGGATCCACGCCTGTTTGGCAAGAAGACAATGAGCGTGTTTTCTGCCAATGCCCGCCGGGGACTGCCGTCAATGCTGACGGCACAGCCTGTGTGTTTTCGTCTGAGATGCAGCTTCTTGCGCAGACAGATTGTTCGATGTATCCGGGGACTGTTCCGGCGTGGGATAGGGTGACACAAAGGCCCGGCTGCACTTGTCCGGCTGGCCTTCAGTGGAACGGCACCTCCTGCATCCCCTCGGCTCAACCGCTCATTCAGCCTTCGGCGCCTCCGGCGCAACCCTCGCAAAGCTCTGGCCAGCCGTCCGATGACCAAGCCCTTTATTTGGGATAAATTTTTTTGTCCACGGGACAGATGTAACCTGTTTTAGGCCTGCCGGGAAGGCACCCGCCCAAAATCAGTTCGCCCTTTTCAGCCTGTTTGATCAGCATTTCATCCGGCAGACCATAAACTACCGGCACCTCTTTCATTCCAACGTGATGGATCGGACAGCGGGAAGGGGCTGTATAAGCAGTATGGGTTGCCGGAACGCTAAAACAACCGGTCAAGAGCAGCATGCTCAGGAGGCTTACCGCCATGAAGGGACGCATACTATAATCTTATCGGCCGGACGGCAGGCTTATTGACTGACCTGTCCCTAGAATTTTCGGGGAGTCATCAAAAAAGCTGGAATCCTTTGAAAATAGCGGCCAGCGGCGAAGCGTGACCACGTGGGGGAGGGGCCCAATGAGTAAAAAATGATCCATGCGGGCAGGGGCAAGGAAGGCGCTTATCAAGGCAACATTCAGATCGCCGGCGGCATTTGGGTTTATCAGATGACCGAAGCGGGCCTTGCGGTAGAGTTGACCTCCAAAGGAACAAAGTATTACCGGGATAAAACGACCTTAACAAGCTGAAATAAAAAGCAAATGACGCAGCCAGTGCATTTTTCGAAGGGATTAAGCGGGTTTCATCAAAAACGGTTCTTTTTGAAAAAAGCCGGATTTGTCCGCGCCAGAGACCTGCCGCGCCAATTCGCGGTGGGCAGGACAGGCGCAGGCGCGTTTGAAGCGGTCCGGACATTGATTGAAGAGATCGCCTAAAAGTTGAAATTTTTCCTGGGTCAAAGGATAGCCCCGATGGGCCAGGGACTCGCCCGAAAGGGCCCCGCCGCGGGATTCTTCATAAATCGCCACGGCCTGAGACCCGCATGAGCCGCACTCCGCAATTTGGACCGTGATCTCATCGGCTCTGGCCATGGGCGGTAATTCCAGAGCCTTTGAAATCTTCAGCGATTTTTTGCGGCATTGAGGGCAGGCGAAGAGCATAGGGCTTTTTAAGACCCTTTAAGTTTATTGAGGGCGGATTCCCTGCGGGCGCAATCCTGCCGGGCTTCGTCCGCCTGTTGCCTGGTTTTTTGCATTTTCGCTTTTGCGGCCGCCAGCCGGCTTTCATCGTCCATCAGCTTGACCTTGGCTTTTGTGTAAGAGTCTTGAGCCGTTTCATAGACATGCCGTAATTGATCCAACCGCGCATTGCTCTTTTCGGTCGGTTTGCTTTCCTGGGCTTGTTCGTAATCCCATTTGGCCTGTTCCTTGTCTTCATAACACGCCGACAAGTTCTTTTCAGAGGAGGCCATGTCTTTTTGGGCATGATCGGCCTGTGTTTTTGCAAGCGCGGCTTCCGAGTCTGCCTCACGCGCTCGGGTACAGGCGCGTTCCATGGCCTTTTGTGCGGCTTCCATTTCCGGCGCAGGCGGTTTTTGACCCGTGAGCAGTAAATTTTCAGGCAGCGGAAGTTCCGGTTGTTCGAGCGCGCCCTTCTCTCCGGCAGGCGTTTTTTTGGCGACCGCTTCTTTTAATACCGTAGTTGTAAAGGAAGGCCGTGATTTTACGGTTTCCTCAATCTGACGAAAAACTCTTCTGAGCGCCGTATGCACTTCGAATAACTTTTTCCCGACAATGGCTTCTTTTTTGTTTGTTTCTTCAAGCACGTCGTTGGCTCTTTTGACCCGGTCGCCCTTGTATTTTTTATCCAAGGGCCAGCTCATTTTATTTTTAAATTCATCCGAGATCACGTCTTGTTCCTGCCATAGCCCTGCCCGTTTGACCGCAAGACGAAGGGCTCGATCAAAAAGCTTCTGAATTTTTTGGTCAAGTTCATCCCAGGCCTGCACGGCAATGTCCAAGTTGTCGCTCAGCACATCCTCGGCCTGATGTTCTTTTTCAAGATAAGCTTTGGTTTCCTTCAATTCCTTGATGACCGCCGAATACATAGCTTTATCCGCGATGTCCCAGGCCTCGGTGAATTCCAGGCCGGTTGACGGAATGTCTTCAAGCATCCGCGGATCTCCGATGATAAGGGCGTTTTTCACGGTATCCCGGGCGCCGAAAAGGCTATAGGCTTGGTCCATTTTCATAGTACGGTCATAGACGTGAGAGAGAAAAATGGCCGCCTTTTCTGAGGCTTTGCGGAATACGGCATTGCCGGACGAAACCGGCGGGTTCTGATTTTTGGCGGCGTCCGGGGGGCCGGCCAGGAGCGGGGCAAGCAATAGCGAATGAAGCCAGCCGGTCAAAAGACAAAAAAGGACGGTTTTTTTCATTAGGGAGCCTCCGTGCTGTTCTTAATATGTCGTAATAAAAGCTAAAAGGTTTACTTTTTTTTGTCGTAACTTAAATAGGGCATCCCTGCTTATTCAACAATAGGGCTTTATTGCGCGCTCAAAAACAAACATGCATAAAATGTTAAAACTCATCGCTAGTGTTACGGTGACGGCGGCCGGCGCAGCGCTTTTGTGGTTTGACTACTCTTTCACGGTTTTAGGAGAAGAAAAATCATTTGGCCGGGCATTTATTTTTGCCGAACCCGTCAAAGTGTTTTATTTGGCCATTTTACTGATTGCTGCGGGAATTGCCGGACTTGTTTTTTTCATGCGCGATCCCGTATTCCGGGGACACGATGGGCGATGAAATGCCTGGGGCAAAGCTGCAAGAGCGCGGAAACGGCTGGCCGCTTGCCGATTAGCCTTTATCTTTGCGTATATCGGACGCCGTGCACAGGGAGATATTATGAAGTCGATTTATCACGCAAGACTTATCGCGTCCACTTCCCGCTTGTCTGTGACCGCATCTCTTTGAGTTGTCTCTAACCTCTCCCCGCGGACGGCGTCCTGTTACTTATTTTCGAAACAGAAGGAAAACAGATTAAATTAAGCCCAGAGTTTTCTTTCAGACGCATGGCCCGCATCGCGCCCCATGGATAAAAGAGCGCATTGGCAAAATATTTATCAAACCAAAAACTCCAAAGACGTAAGTTGGTTTGCTTCACACCTCACCCAATCCCTCGAATTCATCAATAAAGCCGGGCTTAAGAATAATGATCCTATGATTGACGTAGGCGCCGGCGCCTCAACTTTGGTGGATGATTTATTAGAGCAGGGCTTCACCAAGCTGACAGCTTTAGATATTTCTTCGGAATCTCTTGAAATGACCCGAAGGCGGCTCAGCCATGAGGCCCGGAAAATCGAATGGCTTACCGGCGATATCACAGAAATGGAACTGCCTAAAAATTACTACAAGCTTTGGCATGACCGTGCGGTTTTCCACTTTCTTACTCAACGCGAAGACAAAGAAAAGTACAAGCGCGCACTTAGGGAATCTTTAAAGCCCAAGGGCTATGCCGTCATAGCTGCATTTTCTTTGGAAGGGCCCGAAAAATGCAGCGGTCTTGAGGTTGTTCGTTACAGCCCCGAAACTTTATCAAAGGAGTTGGGCGCCAAATTTAAACTCCTGGAAGCTTCGACGGATTTTCATAAAACGCCTTTTGGAACGGTGCAGGCCTTTATGTATGGCCTCTTTCAAAAATTTTAGACTTTGGCACCCTGCCTCGTAAAGATTACCCGCCTCTTTTTAAGGCTTTCCCTGATTCTCTGGGTATGCGGTTCGTCTTAGAATAAATTTAGTAGGGAGGTGCGCTATGATTAAAAAGTTAAATTCAGGCGAGTATCGCCTCTATTCGCGTAAAAAGAATGCGAAGACCGGCAAGCGCCGTAATCTCGGCACGTTTCAATCGCTAGCCGCTGCAAAAAAACACGAGCAAGCCATTCAATACTTCAAGAGACATTAATGGAGGAATACTTATACGGCAGGTTGACGTTCTGAGAAGACGGAAAAAATCTGGCGTGAGTATAGATCGCATCGAAAAATAAAAATTTAAGATCTGCTATTGCTGCGCGGCCTCTTTCTCAAGATAGGGCAGTAAATCCGTATGATGGCTGATCATTTTCCATTGGCCGTCTTCTTTGCGGAAGATGTTCGTGGCCCGGATCGAAACCTCTTGGCGAACCCCGTTTTCATCAAAATTTTCTCCAATTTCATAATTATGGGTCATGGCAATATCGGAGCCTTCGACAACTTCCATGCGATCCGGCGTGACTTTGCCGCCTAGTTTCATGGCCGCATGCGTTTCCCATACGTTACGGATTTCCGCCCAGCCTTTTTGAAATCCGCCGGCTGGACCCATATAGGTGATATCGTCGGCGTGTGACCACACAGCCATCATCGGCCCGGCATCTCCGGTGAACATGGCATTCAAAGCCGCATAAAACTGATCCACGGCCGCCATGACGGCTGGGTTGCCGCCTTCCGCCGCATAGACAGCGGCCGGGGCATTGAAACCGGCACCGAAGACCAAGAATGCCAACAACCAGGTTATCCGTTTTTTCATGTTAAACTCCTCCGTTGATTGCGTTAAAGTTAGATTGCTCTGCAGGGCAAAGCCGGATTGAGAATTTTGCGCGCACCGTCCGCGCCGGCGATGGGCAGCCCGTTGGAATTGATTAAGCCCAGTTGGACCAAGACACTGGCCTGGTCCCAGTAAATGTGTTCATGCGCAATCTTTCCGTTTTCAACTTTGACGATGACGGCAAAGGCCGCTTCAACCTTTTTGCCTGTAGGCGCGATGCCGGGCAGCATCCACTCAATGACCTGAGTATGTGTAAAGCGGATCACCAGTTCGTCGACAATTTGATCGTCTCCGATGGTCTGCGACACCGGGATCATCTCGACATCCGGCGGGAAAAATTTCCCCACCAGGTGATTAGCATAAAAATCCCGCACGCCTTCCCGGCCCACGCCGCCCGTAATCAAGGCGACATTCGTCAGATGGGGATCGTCGGTCATCGTAGCCATGGTGGTTTCCAGATCTCCGGCCAGTTCGGCCTGCACATGTTTTTGAAAAAGTTCCAGCATTGCTTCTTGTGCTTGCGTCAGCGTCTTCACTTAGGCTCCTTTAACTGAAAAATGTTGTGAACCGGACTTTTTTCGTCTGTCCTGGGCCGGTACCTTAGGAATGTGTTACTATTAAACAACGGCCAAATAGCGGGGAGATTGAGTTTTGTCGATTCAAAAATTAATTGATTCGGGTGTCAGAGTTTCAAATTCGTTGATGTCGCGTCAGGATAAAATTTGGTCCCGTCATAGCCGCGACAAAGTGGATATTGGAGAGACGCTCGCCAAAATTTTAAGAACGCTCAGCAAGGCTTTGCCCTTAACGCAGCCCATGCGCGCCCTTTCCATCGGCTCAAGCAACGAACCGCAGTTTCGGATTCTGCAAACGGCCTTCCAAGGCGGATTGTATCTTTTCGATATCGAGAAAGAGGCTTTGGCGGCCGTTCAAGAGCGGATACGCCGCCAGGATACGCCGAATGTTTTTACCGTGCTCGGCGATTTCAACGAGATTTTTACTCATCCCGCTAAAATTCGAAAATTCATTCAAGAAGACCTTCATCGCAAAAAACTGGAACTCATCACGCTCCAGCACTCCCTGTATTATTGTGAAGAAAGAAAATGGAATGACTTCATTCAGTATCTTCATGAAAAACTACTGGCCCCGGCGGGCGCTCTCTACGGGGTGCTTATGACGTCGCGAAGCGATGACCCGTCTACCACCACCTGGCTCTATAATCACTTTGCGAAAAAATTTTGCGGTCATACGAACAACCAGGATTTGGCGGGGTTTGCCGCGGCGCTGAAGAAAAACGATGCTTTTAAAAAAACTCAAATTCTTTGTAAAACCAGCCGCGTCCGGTTCTTTGTGGACGACTTCCGGGAGTTTATGGCGGTTGTTTGGATGATCCTTCTTTATCCGCGCGTTCACCGTTATACGCTTGAGCAGAGGCAGGAAATTGCCGAATATGTTTACGTGAAATTTTTCGAGAAAAAGAGACCTCTTTTCCAGCATCAAGATCACCTCGTGCTTTACCGGGGGATTTCTTTCAAAGGATTGATTTAAATGAAGCGGAGGCGTTATGAGCGAACATGATGAATTTATGAGAGCGGCCATTGAAGAAGCGCGCCAAGGGCGCGCCGAAGGCGGTATTCCGATCGGGTCTGTGCTGGTCAAAGACGGCAAAATCATCGGGCGGGGACATAACCGGCGCGTGCAGAAAAAGTCGGCGGTATTGCATGCCGAAATGGATTGCCTGGAAAATGCGGGCCGGCTCAAAGCCGCCGATTATCAGAAATGCGTGATTTATTCCACCCTTTCACCCTGCGATATGTGCGCGGGCACGATTCTTTTGTACAAAATCCCCACAGTCATTATCGGAGAAAATCAGACGTTTAAAGGCCCGGAAGATTATTCCCAAAGCCGGGGCGTAAAATTGATCAACCTTGAGTCGAAAGAATGTAAGCAGCTTATGCGTGATTTTATCCATGAACATCCCGAACTCTGGAATGAAGATATCGGCGTTTAAATAAGGATCTCGACTTTGGCATTTTTCAGGAATTCCTTCTTCCTCCTGTGGGAAGAGGGAAAAGTGCCAAACTCAAGTAAGGATAAATGATGAGTAAAACAGCCGGCAATCGGGTTCCGCATATTCTTTTTTTATATTGGGTCATTAAAATTGCCGCCACGACTTTGGGAGAGACGGGCGCGGATATGTTCTCAATGACATTTAACATGGGCTATGCGGTGACAATTACAATATTCATGGCCTGTTTTCTCGTGTTGCTCGCAGTCAAACTCGGCATGAAAGGCTATGGCCCCTTGATCTATTGGCTGACTTTTACGGCGTCCGCCATCGCGGGTACGGCCATATCCGATTTTATTGATAGAACCCTGGGAATGGGATATGCGTGGGGATCTCTTCTGTTGCTCGTTTTGTTAGTTGTGATACTCGCGCTCTGGCACAAAAAAGAGAAATCTATCAATGTTGAATGTGTTCCAACCTTATCCGCCGAGATTTTTTATTGGGTTGCTTTTTTAATCGCAAATACCCTAGGCACGGCGGCTGGGGATTTTTTGGCGGATGATCTGGGTTTTGGTTTTGCGACAAGTGCGGTTTTAATCTCCGGCGGCCTCATCCTCATTGCGCTGTTCCACTTTTTTACAAAAATTTCAGGAACCCTGCTTTTTTGGCTGGCCTTTGTTTTAACCAGACCGTTTGGCGCAACTTTTGGCGATCTTTTGACCAAGACCCATGAAAAGGGCGGGCTTAATCTTGGGACTGTGGGCGCATCGACCTTTTTTTCTATCGTGCTAATTTTTGCAATAGTCAAAGAAAACCAGGCGGAGAAACAGAGAAAAACCCTCTGAGGGCTGCTGGCTAATTCCCGGTCTCTTTCTCGAGATAGGGCAATAAATCCGTTTGTTCCGGCAGCGGTCACAATTTGCCTGCCGATTTTCGCCTCAGGAAATCCCTTATATCCTTTCCGAAAGGGAAGTTTTAAAATACATCCCGTAACAAAGGAGAGATTCTATGACTCAAGCCATTCCGGAAGGATATCACTCGGTTACCCCGAGTTTCACGTTTAAAGACTCGCAGCAGGCCATCGATTTTTATAAAAAAGCGTTTGGTGCGAAAGTGTTGGATCTTCTACCCAACTTGGATGGACGCGGCACGATGCATGCAACGATCCAGATCGGCAATTCGATCCTGATGATGGGAGATGAAATGCCGGGTTCGAACTGCAGCAAGAGCGCCGCATCGTTGGGGGCCTCACCTATCAGCCTTTATCTCTATGTGCCGGATGCGGATGCCGCATTCAAGCAGGCTGTGGCTGCGGGCGCTGCGGTGGTGATGCCGGTCATGGATATGTTTTGGGGAGACCGCGCCGGCAGCATCAAGGACCCATTCGGCTACTCTTGGATGGTCGCGACGCATGCGCGGGACCTGACCCAGGATGAAATCAAAAAAGGCGCCGAAGTTTTTTTTGCACAAATGGCAAAGAAATAATGCCTGCTGTGATTCCAAAACACCATCTGCATTCTTTTTTCAACCGCGGATTGTATTGCCTCGGATTGATAGGGGCTATTTTATTTCTGGGCACAACCTGCATGCATCTCCTCGAAGGGTTTTCTTATGTGGATGCCTTTTATTTCACAAGCATGATTGCAACCGGCCAGGGGCCGGCGCCTACTGTAAGTCCTGTGACGGCTTCGGGCAAACTTTTCACCTGTCTCCTGGCTTTTATTTCGACCGGGGTCATGGTGGCCTCCCTGGGCTTTTTGTTCGGGCCCTTCCTGGGTAAACTGTGGAAAATAGGCATCACAAAGTTTGAAGAAGAACTAGAATATTTACGCAAAGAAAAAAAGTCGTAAGCGCTTAATAATCCGTGAGGGCTTTCGGCGGCAGGGCGGCGCGTAACGCATTTAAAATCGAGAGCAGGTCAATGCCTTCTTGAATCACGGCGCTCCAAACCGGCGTGAGATGCCCAGCCGCTGCTAGAAAGATGCCTGCAAGACTTAAAATGATTCCACCGAGAGCGCTTTGCAGGGCAATCGTACGCATGCGGCGGCTGATGTGCATGAGTTCATCGATTTTGGCCAGCGAACTTTCCAACACCACTGCGTCCGCGGATTCACTGGTAATGTCGCTGTTTCTTCCAATGGCAACTCCGACGGTCGCGGCCATAAGTGCCGGCGCATCGTTAATCCCATCTCCGACATAGAGGGTTTTGGCTTTGAGCGTTTCCGCTCTCACCAAAGCCAGTTTTTCTTCGGGGCTTTGCTCCGCGTAGATTTCGGTAATCCCGACTTTTTCGGCCAAATAACGCACTTCCGATTCGCGGTCTCCCGAAATAATCAAGGCGCGGTCTAAATTGTGTTTGGGACTGAGATGCTGAATAAAAGCCAGGCCTTCAGGCCGCGGAGTATCGCGGAAACGAAGGAGTGCCGCATAGCTGCCATCGATCAGCACAGCGCACTCGAGGCCTGCTGCCGTGGGCGGCAAATGTTCCGATCCGGAAAAGGATTGTTTCGACAATACATTCCGGCCCGTGACTTGAATTTCATGCCCTGAGACAAGGCCTTTTAAACCCTGGCCGGGAACCTCGTGGATTTCCGAGGCGTCTGAGAGCGCAATCTTCCGCTGTTGAGCCGCTTTCAAAACCGCATGGGCCAGCGGATGTTTTGAATAGCGTTCGAGTGTCGCAGCCAGGCCCAGTAATTTTTCTTCCGTATAACCGGGGGCGCAAAGAATTTCAGAAAGCTGCGGCTGGCCGTAAGTCAATGTACCGGTTTTATCAAAAATGGCAACGCCGCATTCGTCGATTTGCTCGAGAATAGCCGGGTTTTTAACCACAATGCCCTGTTTGGCCGCAAGCGAAATGGAACCAAGGATGGCCACGGGAATGGCAATCAGCAGCGGACAGGGTGTCGCGATCATCAACACGGATAAAAAACGTACTGCATCCCCGCTGACAACCCATGCGCCGCAGGCGATCGTCAAAGCTACCGGCGTATAGTAAGCCCCGATGCGGTCTGCGAGTCGCCGGATCCGGGGTTTATTTTGTTCGGAGTTCCGCAGAACTTCGACAATTTTGGCATAGCGTGAGTCCGCGGCCAGCTTCGTGGCTTGAATGGTCAGCGCGGTTTCTCCATTGACGGCGCCTGAAATAACGCTGGAGCCCGGAGTTTTATCAATTTGAAACGGCTCGCCGGTCAGATAAGCTTCATCCATCAGGCTGCTGCCTTCAAGGACAACACCGTCCACCGGGCAAATCTCATGCGGAAAAACAACCAGGACATCGCCGATCCGGATGTCCTTGACACTGATTTCAACGGTCTCTTTGCCCCTGCGGCCATGGGCGACGGAGGGCATCCGTTTGGCAAGGGCTCTGAGAACCGAGGAAGCATTGCGTAAGGCAAAATCTTCCAGCGCCCTTCCGCCTGAGAGCATGAAAACCACAATGGCACCGGCTAAGTATTCGTGTAAAAAAACAGAAGCTGCCAAGGCAGCCCCTGCGAGGAAATCAGAACTGAATTCGCGGCCGATCAGTTTTTGAAGAAGTTCATAGAGCAGGGGCAAGCCCCCCGCAAAAAGCAAGACCTCCAGCGGGAAATCGCAGGCCTTCGGATTTGCCTGCAGCCCGAAGCGGAGCACTAGATGAAGCGCTATGAGGAAAATAGCAGCTGCGGCAATCAGGCCATTTTTTTTTGTGTGGAGCAAAGCCATGAATTTTTGCTTATGAGGTCCAAGTTTACCCGTCACAATAGCATAGTCTGGACGGCTTGACAAAGCGTGACGCATGTCACAGTCTATTGTTTTTAGCCCCGGTATAATTCAGGCAGTCATAAGAAAACGACGAACATTAAGGAGTTTACCTATGTCGAAAGCCGAACCCACCATTCAGAAATACATGACCTATCTGCCGCATTCCATCGAGGCCAAGGCCACGATTAAAGAAGCGGTGGCAAAAATGCAAGAGTTGAACGTCCGGCATTTGCCTGTGCTGGAAGGCGACAAAATCGCAGGTATTATCAGCGACCGGGACATTAAACTTGCGACGAGTTTTGTTGAAGCCGATACGGCCCTGATCAAAGTCAAAGATATTTGCCAGGAACGGCCTTATCAGGTCGAACCGTCCGCGCTTTTAAAAGACGTTGTTTTTGAAATGGCGGAAAAGCGTTACGGCAGTGTTCTTGTTATGCAAAACGGTCATTTGGTCGGCATTTTTACAACCGTGGACGCTTGCCGCGCACTGCATGACGTCATCGAACAAAAATTTCATGCCCATTAACCTTAGATAGAAAGGAGAACATCATGGGAACCCCCCAGTGTTTATTGCGCAAACTGAGTTGGATAGGCTATTTGACCGGAACTGCCGGAGTCGGGTATTTTTTCTGGATCCATAAAGCCCATGTGGCACAATATATCCCGTATTTGTTGTTAGTCGCATGTCCCCTGATGCATCTTTTTGGCCATGGCCATCATGGCCAAAATCACAGTAAGTGCTCATCCAAAGGAGAAAACAATGCCTAAAAGAATATTTTTAGTCCTGGTTTTGGTGATGATGGCCGCCTTGGCGTCGGGCCCGTTGTATGCCAAAGACATGAAAACAATGGCCATGATGGAAGACGGAAAAGAAAAGGGTGTGATGGGCGGAAAAATGATGGGTATGCATATGATGATGAAAAAGATGATGGAAAAGTCGGTTGTGGCGACCTCGGACGGCGGAGTCGTGATCGTGGCCGGTGACAAAATAACGAAATACGATAAAGACCTCAAGTTTGTCAATGAAGCGGAACTTCAAACCGGCATGGCCGCGATGCACGAGCCAATGAAAGAAATGATGGAAAACTGTCCTAGGATGAAAGGCGAAGACACTGCGGAAGGAAAACCCGCCGCCGCTTCCGGGCATGAAGGGCATCATTAAGCCTCCAGAAACTGGGGCAGAAGGCCTTTATACCTGCCCCATGCACCCTGAAATTGTCCGCAGCGCTCCAGGCAGCTGTCCGGTATGCGGCATGGCGCTCGAACCGAAAGCGCCGCCGGAAACGGAAGAAAAAAACTCTGAACTGGAAGCGATGACGCGCCGGTTTTGGGTCTGTCTCAGCCTAACTCTTCCTTTGGCCCTGACGGCTATGAGCGCAATGTTTCCCGCCTTCAAAAATCTTTCGCATGCGCCATGGCTGGGTCTGCTGCAGTTTTTTTTGGCCACGCCCGTGATTCTTTGGGGGGCTTGGCCTTTTTTTGAGCGGGCAGGGCAGTCCGTGATTCATCGCAGTGCCAATATGTTCACCTTGATTGCTTTGGGCACGGGTGCGGCCTATGGCTTCAGCGTTCTGGCTGTTTTTTTCCCGCAAGTTTTTCCCGCCTCTTTCCGGTCCGCAGACGGCATGGTCGGAGTCTATTTTGAAGTCGCGGCCATTATCGTAACGTTGGTTTTGTTAGGGCAGGTCTTGGAATTAAAAGCGCGCAGCCAAACCAGCACGGCAATCAAAGCTTTGCTCGGCCTTCGTCCCAAAACCGCGCGTAAAGTCAGAGACGACGGCCGCGAGGAAGATATTCCTTTAGACCACGTGCATGCCGGAGACCGGCTGCGCGTGCGGCCAGGTGAAAAAGTGCCGGTGGATGGGGTCATTGTGGAAGGTGCAAGCGCCGTCGATGAATCCATGATTACAGGCGAGTCCCTGCCGGTTGAAAAAGAACCTGGAAACAAAGTGACCGGGGCAACGGTCAACGGAAGCGGCAGCTTCGTCATGCGCGCCGAGAGAGTCGGAAAAGAAACGCTCCTTGCGCAAATCGTCCAAATGGTCAGCGACGCTCAGCGCAGCCGCGCGCCGATCCAACGGTTAGCGGATCTTATTTCCGCCTACTTTGTCCCTGGCGTGATTCTAACGGCCATGCTGACTTTTGCCGTTTGGGCCTGGGCCGGCCCTGAACCGCGGCTTACACATGCGCTTGTCAATGCCATTGCCGTGCTGATCATTGCCTGTCCTTGCGCCCTTGGTTTGGCAACGCCCATGTCCATTATGGTGGGCACGGGGCGGGGAGCCTTGGCGGGGGTTTTGATTAAAAACGCAGAAGTTCTGGAGACATTTGAAAAAATCGATACGGTCGTTGTGGATAAAACAGGAACGCTGACGGAAGGCAAGCCCAAGCTGCGTTCGATAATGGTTTCCGGCATTTCGGAGGAGGCATTGTTGATTTTGGCGGCAAGCCTTGAAAGACAAAGCGAGCATCCGCTGGCAGGTGCCGTGGTAGGCGCTGCGCAGGAGAAAGGTTTAAAATTAAAAGACGTTCAGGAGGTCAAATACGAAAAGGGCAAAGGAATCAGCGGC
>JAHFHF010000059.1 GCA_023247055.1 Candidatus Omnitrophota bacterium | reverse complement strand
CCGCGGCCTCTCTGGCCGGTTTGTATCACTTCCTGCCTTTGTTGGGATCCGCAGCGATGGCGGTTCTCTTTGCCTTCATGATTTACAGCGTCATTTCGTCAGCAGTCAACTTTGTGCGCGACCTGATCCGTTCGCTTTTTGCATCAAAAGAATATTCCAAACATTTGGCCCATGACATGCGTGGGCACCTTTTTATGGGCTTGTGGTCACTGGCTTCGGTTGCGGTCTCTTTTATTTACATTACAGGAACGATCTCGATGGCCACTTCGTTTTTGCCGCTGGTGGCGGTTTCGGGTTTTCTTTACCTTTACTCCAACGGTGTTTTTGGGCTTTTGTTTGCCGCCATGGTTTTGTATTTTGGTTTGAGTCTGTTTTCCCGCGCGATTTTTGCCGCGCGTATGGCTGGGTACTATGCCCGTTATTTCCAGGCAGTGGTTTTGAACCGCGAACGGCCGGAGCGCCCTGGTTTTAAGCCCTTTTATGCCATTGAAGAATATGCTCCGATGCTCGCCGCAAACCGGATTTCCTCAGCGCATCCGTCGCGTTTGTGGATTTTGGGTAATAAAGGAGAAAAAGAAATCGGCTTGATCGGCGAGGGCGATTTTGAAGATTCTTATCTGCGTAACTTAGATCCGATTGAAGTCCAGCCCGGCGAACTTTACCACTATGAAGACGCCATGGGCAAGCGCTGGCTGCTGCGCAATCCCGAGCATCATTGGACGGCCACCTGGGCCAGTTTTGAACCCAATGCCGGCCCGCTGGAGACGGAATTAAGACGGGCTGCGAATCTGCGCGGCCTGCACGGCGAAAATATCGACTGGATTCACCGCGCCGGCATTGTCAAAGGGCAGTTTGAAGATTTTAAGGGCCATCAGACCAAACCTGGATTTTACCGCGATGAAATGCAGCGGGAAGTTTATCTGGATCAGTTTGGCGAAGCGGCGGAAAGACCATTGAACTTCACGGATGAAAGTGTCGTGGAGCATGAACTTGTGCCTTCCGTCCCCGGATATTTTGACTCGTCCAGCGGCTTGTGGCGTCAGGGCGTTTTGGCCAAGCGCGGCAGCTATGATTTATTGCCCAATGGCGATGCCCGTTTGTCGAACGGCCCTGTAATTCCAGCAGCACGCTTTACACGCGACGGTGATCTCAATCTTGTCGAAGCTTGGTTTCGCAAACCGCGGGGGCCGTTTATTCTTGGGGCCGGGCATTACGAACTCAGTCCCAATGGCAAGGAGGTCAAAATTTACCTCGAGGACTCTTCCATGCCAGGCCGCAAGCCGGTTATTGTGCTGGGAGACAAAAATCCCAGGACGAATGAAGATCAATTTAAACGCGACGGCCGGGGTAATTTGATTTTAATGCTGAAGCCGGAATCCAAAGAGTATGAACGTTTGATTCAGGCCGGTTTTGCTGCCAATCCGGAAGTTTATGGGCGCGAAGTCTGGTCGACTCGCATGCCAGTGCCTGCAGCGTCCGGTGAAAAAGGAATTTTTCTGCGCGATGGCAAAGGGTGGAAAGACCTGCCGGTCGAAGTGCGCCAAAAGACCGAGGATTATTATGTCGATGTGAATGATCCCAAAGTCCGTCTGCGATTGTGGCTGGGTGCTTTATACGACGCCGAAACCGGCGAAAAACTAGCGGATAAGGGCGATTACAATATTTACGGGCCTGTGGGGACTGCCAATGGCGGTTTGCTGCGCCGCCGCGATGATCCGGAAACGCCGGCGACATCGCCTTCAGGACGGCGCTTGCCGGACCGGGTTCAGCGTGTCTTTGATCACCAGGTCTACATTCGTCCCATCCGCGAGTTGAAAAGCGAAGACTATCAAATTTCCGGCCAGGTGTTGAAGCTTCGCGACGGCCGTCAGATTCCAAGACTCGGCACGCAGGGAGAAAACTGGACGTTAACGCGTAAGGCCGCGCAGGATAAGGATAAGAAAGATATTTTTGAAGAGAGCGTTATTCTGCATGAGGCGGATTTTGAAAGGCTGGATGTCGCCGTCGGCGGCGCGCTGATCAACAGCCGGGGAGAGCATGTTGGCAATGTCAATCAGCTTATCGAGGTCAACAAGGGTACGCTGGGTTGGCAGACGAAGCACGGTTTTACCTATCAAACCTTTGCGTTGGATGCCAATCAGCAGTTGGTTCCAGCGGCGATCGATCCCTATGGACGTCTACATACCGGCGGTGCTGTGACCCAGCTCGAAAAAAGCGCGGTTTCCTATACTGAGCGCCAGGACGGCCGCAGGTTTATTTTGGATAAATACCGCATTGCGCCGTATTTGCAGATCATGCGTATGGCAGACCCGCTCGGTGATGACGGCCGTTTGTTGACCGATAACCAAGGCAATCCCATCCTGGCGGTTGCGACCAATCTGCGCCAGACACGCGCTGCAGCGGGTTGGGATTTTGATCCAATCACGGGCCGGGCATTTGACCGGCGCACGCAGCAAATTTTGGGCGAGCATGGATTTTACCAGCGCACGGCAGACGGGCGGCTCTTTGGCGGTGTGGAAAATGCTTCGGTGGCACAAATCCGGCCGGGCAAACTGCGCGAAGCGGCCGAACTGGGGCGGGGCACCTGGGCGATCGGCAAAGACGGACAGGTCATTGATATTGCAACGGCCGAGGTTTTAGCGCAGCCGGGCTACAAAGAAGAAAAAGGCGCGTTGAAATTGCCGGATGGAAAAGACGTTCCTGCGCACCTCTGGGAAAAGCATCCGGTCTCTGGCGCTGCCATCCGGCGCAAAATCATTTTTGATGTTGGGCATTTTTTCTTAAGCGGCCATATTGCCGCCAGCGGATTGCTGCAGTATAAAAATGTGCGGATCTGGGTGCCGGAAGATCCGGCGTTTGATATCACACAATCGGATGCCTACGACATGGTGCTGCGCGGCGAAAATAACCGGCGTTTTGAACGGCACTACGGAGAAACCGGCCGCGAACAAACCTTTTTGATCGCCGATCCAAAACTTTCCCTGACCCGTGATGCCAATGGAAAGGTGATTCCTGAAATCCATCCCAATGATTTGTGGCTGCGCGAAACCCGCGAAGGCTATGTGATCAAGCCGCTCAATGGCTGGCGTCAGACGACGGCTGATTCCGATGGAACCGTGACCTTTACGCTTTACAAGCCGGATGGAACCGAGGCGCGTCATCTTGTGGACGGTCCTCATTTCCGGCGCGGGGATGTTATTCAGGTCAAAGGCCAGAAGCTGGAAATCCGTCCTGAGCGTGTGCGTTCTGTCACCATCCCTTATGAAATTGAAAACGCCGGTGGTGCCGGAAAGCGGCAGGTTCGTTCCGGCGATCTCGAGCGTTTTACGATTGCGGCCGGCTGGAATACCTATCAGCAAGACAGCCAGGGGAATTTCCGCGAGCGCGCCTATGTCAGCACTGCGGGCGCTAAAACGCACGATGTTTGGAACTCCATCCATCTTTATGACGTCGACCGCGATCTTGCCCACGGCAAATTTATTTTACGCTCCAATCCGAAAGTCATTTTTGACATCAACAGTGTCGCGTTGGATGAGGAAATGCGCTTTCGTATTAAAGCGGTTGACGCCGCCGATCCCGTGATTGCGCCGCTATCTTCGGCCCGGCCGCAGGGCGTATGGATGACCAATCACAACGGCGATTTAATCTGGTATGAAAATTTGGGTAAACCGGCGCGCTATGACCGTCAAATGAATGCCTTGCGCGACGGGCAGATTTTGGACCGGGTCGGAGACCGCTATTTGATTACCGGCGAGGCGCGGATGCCGGATCAGGCAAATCCCGAGGCCCTGCAGTTTTACGCTCTTGCGCCGGCCCGCGGAACACTGCTCTATCATCAAATGGACAACAAAAATGAATCCGGCACCAATGCCGCCATGTACATGACGGCGTATATGGCCGCGGACTTGGAGGGGGAGGTCCCGCATACGGGCATGCTAGCCCCGCGCATTGTCTATCCGTTTGGCGACAGCATGTATACGCGCCAGACCGCGCGCGCGCAGAATAAACTACTGGCTTACATTGCGCTCATCATTCAATTCATGTTCATGCACTTTGGCGCAGCCGGAAAAATGCACTTTCTGGTGCCCAAATACACTGAAGACGTGGGCAATAAAATGCCTCTGCCTCCGAACGTGGCCTCGCATGATTTTTGGGAAGCCATGTGGACTGTCACGCGGCTGGCCTTCGGTTACGGAGACCGCCTGATCACCATTGTCGAACACGGCTCTTCGACTCATCTGGTTCAAATCCGCCGCGGCGACCGCTGGATGTACGGCGATACGATCGGACTGGCAAAAGAGTCGCCGACTTTTAGCGGCATGATCGAGGCTTTGAAGAAAAAACGGGGCTATGTCAGCTTGGACCGTTTTTTAGTCGCGGCGGTAACCTGGGCGTTCGACACATCCTATTTGGCGCTGGAAGCCAAATTTCAGATCGGCATGCTGTTGCGCATGTTTTCAGAGCTGGTCTTTTTGGTCTGGGTGGCGATGATCGGCACGGCGGCCGCTCTGGTGCCGGGTTTTGTCACGACCACGGCGCCGGCGTTGGGCATGATGCTCTATGCTTTGATTATGACGGTGATGATCGGACAAAAAATAGCCGTGCCGGTGCTGGACAAAGTTCTCGAGGGTAAAAATATTCTGCGAACAGCGCTTCTTGGAACGGGGATTTACTTTGCCGTACCCTGGATCATGAACCTGCCGCTCTTGGCAGGGGCGCACGGACCTTTGCTTCTTTTAGCGCCTTATGTTTTGGATAAAGTTTACAAGATGTTCCGGGACGGTTATTCGCCTTACCGGGCCGCTGCCAAATTTCTAGGCTACACGCTTGGGGCTTTAGTGCTTTATCTGGCCGCCGGTGTCCTGATGGCTTTTCCTTTTGGAATATGGGCAGTTGCCGGCGTGGCGGGTGCCGGCTTTGGGGCTTTCGGGTTGACCCGGCTGCTTGCAAAATTCAAGTTAGCAATGCCCCGGTTTTTGCCGCACCAACAGAAACTGCCGTCATGGAATGGCGTCGCAGTGCTTGCAGGTTTGGTGGCGATGGCTTTGCTGCTGGCAGCCCTGCTCTATTTTGGCGGAGCCTCCGGCTTTATGCTGGATCCCGTTTATTGGTGGCACAACCTCAAAGATGTTTTGACCGTCACTAAATCCGCTATTTTATTCCGCGGCGTGATGATGGCCGGTCCTCAAAGTTACGGGGGCGCTTTTTTCAGTTTTATTCTTTCGCCCCTGGGAGAGGAAGGGACCGCGGCTGAACTTTTGGAAGGCTATTTCCGCGCCGGTCCGATTTTTAGCATCGTCATTGCATTTTATTTATTGACCGCCCTGCACCGCTTTAGCCGCTGGCTGCTGAAACGTGCTCCGCATCTTACCGATAACGCGGCCTACCAGGAGATCATGCGCACCACGGATCTTGGCAATGAAATCAAGGACCGCACGAACATTGGGCTCAAAGAAAGTGTTTACGGGACGTTACTTTTGCTGACCGCGCTGGTGGAACGGCCGCGCCAGATGATTCAGGCCATGCGCGCGTATGTTGTCGGCGCGGAGTTTGCCTGGGTTACCGTGCAAGATACCGAGAAAGAAATGGCGGCCGGGCGGACCATTTTTCAGACTTATCTAGGCAAGCCGGCTTCCCCAGCCTCTAAAGACCGTTTCATTGCTTTTGGAATTGCGGCGTTTGTGCTGACGGCGCTGGCCTTGGGCGGTGGTTTTGGCTTGATGGCCATTTTCTATGGAACTGGCTGGAAACTGGTGCCGCTTTCGGTTTTAATTTTAGTCTGGGGCGCGCTGACGCGGCTGAATTCCACGACCATGGCCAAGCGGCTGCGCGACAGTTTGTGGCGCGCGCCGCTTTTGGGTGCGACCATGATGACATTGGTTTTTTCCGGCATCGGGGACCCCGCGTTTTTATGGCTGGGCTTTCCCATTTATGCCTCCTGGATTTTTGGGCCTCTCCTGGCCTGGTACAGCGGCGCTTACGGCCAGGCGCAGTATTTTAGAAAACGGGCTTTCACAACGCAGGTGCATGATTTTATCAAATGGCGCTACTACCGGCAGACGGAAACAACGGATGAGGCCTTGCCGGTGCTTTTGCCCGCAAATGCGACGCCGGATCAGCGTGCGCGCCAGTCCCGGCTGATTGACTACCTGCGGCTGGCGACCGAAAACACGGGCGATGTTGCGTCGAATAATGAGTCCATACCGGATCGCGCGCGCATGCGGCTTTTGCTCGAGCATCTGACGCTGCTCAACTTGGGCCGCGCGCCGCCGCAGGTGCAAGAGGAACTTCACCGCGAAATTGCACTTCAACTCCGCGCTTTCCGCCCCAAAGATATTTCCGAACAAGAAGACCTCGAGTTTGAAGATCAACTCCGTTTTAAACATCTTTCCGGCTGGGAACAGCTTTTTGACCTTCACCGTATGGAAATTCTGCGTCGCATTCAGGCGCGCCGCCCCGATCTCATTCAGGCAGTCATGACGCCGGATGAGTACAAACTCGCCAATGCGCTTTACGGCATGATTCTGGCCGCCGGTCCGCGTCGCCCCTTCCAAAAATATTGGCCGAATATGACGGATGCGGAAAGACTCGATATTATCGATAAGGAGCTGGCCCACGCCGGATTTTTGGGCGACAGCCGTTCCGATCAACTGGAATTTTTTGAAAGACTGATTTTTGACCGCCGCTCAGAGGTCCGCACTTTGGCCGGAGAGACAGGCCGCGCAGAATTGCCGGTCCAGGTGATAGGACAAATGCGCCGCTTAAACCGGGAAACGCTTCGGCCTGCAGAACGGGTACGGCTGGAGCAAAATGTTCTGAGCAAGGTTCAGGCCTTCTATGCCGCGCTGGCAGATAGTCCAGCGGCCGGTAAAATTCGTGCGTCGATTGAATCGTCAGAAGCGGCCGCCGCCCAATCCGGTTCTATTTTTGGAAAAATTTATGCGGCGTTTGTTCAAACCGGGCTTTTGGATTGGCGCCGTGAGATTCAAATCAACACCGGTGACCGCTGGAAGATTGAGGATTCCACGGCCGCAGACGGTAAACGGTATCTGACATTTTTAGAACATCACGAAGGCCTGGGCGAGGTGCTGCAGGCGCTCGCGTCGGGTGATATTCCGGCGCTGGAGTCTCATTTACGGACAGAGGTGAATGACGCGGACCGGCAGGTTTTGCGGAATATTTACGAGCAGCGTTACCTTCCGCTCAGCGCGCGCGAGAAGGTCTTGCTGGAAATAGGATGGATTTTGCATGATCAGGGCCGCATGATGACCGTGGACCCCCGCCATCCAGGGCTTGGCGCGGAACTTGCGGCGCCCTTGCTCGATGCCCTTGGCGGTTTTACGCGCGCTGAAAAGAAAGTCCTTTTAGCCGTCACAGGACGGGAACATATTTTTGGTATTTACTGGGGGGAACCGGTTCCGGCCAAACTGCTGGAAGGTTTGAACAGTGAAGAAAGCGCGCTTTTCCTGAAACTCATGCCGCTGGTCTGGCTGGCCGATGCGGGGGCCGTGCCGCGCGGGCAGTTGAAACCGCTCGGAATGCACGGTCCGGAGTCGATCCGGCATGCCCTGGTTATGTCGGAACCTGACCGGGTCAACGAGGTGATTGAGCATTGGTCCGAACTCCGGCTGGAAGGTTTTCTGCTTCCCGGGCATGAAGTTTTGGATATCTCCCTGCCGGAAGGACAAAATCTTGAGCGTCAGCGCGGACTCTACGTCGCCGGCTCTTTTTCACACTATTCGGAAGCCCTCCGGGTTTGGAAAAAATTTCTCGCGGCGCATCCCGCGGTGCGTGAAGCTTTGAACGGCCGGACGGGACTAGCCCTGCAGCAGGTGATTTATCCCTTCCGTTTCATCGCCGCTCAAGATCAAGAGAGCGGCAAACCGAACCTGATCAAATTTTTGTACCTTGCTTCAACCCTCTATCACGGTCCGCAGGCGATTCGCTTTCTGGCCTTCAGTTCCAGCAATCATAAGCACACAGAAAAGTTAATCCAAATTCTAAACGCTTTGCCGGAGCCTGAGGCCCTGGCCGGGCAAAATTGGAAGATGGTTTTGGACGCTGAACTGCGCCATGCGGTGATTTTGGACGGGCAAGGCCACGTGGCGGCGCAGGTTCCCGTGATTTATAACTCGGAAAAGCCTGAAGAACTGACGCTTGTGACCACGGAGTGGCAGGCCCGGTCGGAAATCCGGCAGACGGGCGTCAAGATTCTGGGCGCCGGCCTTTGGCTCGGACTTGGTTTTCTGACTTATGGCCCGCAAGGCATTCTAAGCGCTTTTTTGACGCTGGTCGCCGCAGGACTGGTAGTGTTTTATGCGAAATTGAGACAGCGGCAGCAGGGCCAGCTGACCCAAAGCCGGCAGATGCAGATTACGCATGTTCTGGAAAATATTTTGGATTCCCCCGGAGGCCGAGATTTAACGGGGAATGAAAAAGTCGAGCGGTTTGTCGATGCGCTGACGTCGCGCGAAAACATCGAACTGACGGCCCAATTTTTCCCAGAGGTTTTCCTGACGGCCTTGCAGGCGGTCAAAGACCGGAGCCTGTATCTCAATAACGACGGCTCCGGGAAGACCTCGCGTCAAATCTTGCGGTTGATTTACGATGACCCTGTTCCCGAGATCCAGGCTTTGCGCCGGCACAAAGACCTGCTTCAAACTTTGCATTTTACGCTCAGCAAGCTGAATCTGGTTTCCCAATACGGTCCCTTTGTTTTTTCGGATGCAGACCGGCAGGCTGATGCCCAAAAACAATTTGCGGACAATCAGGCTGCGGATCATCACGCCCTGCGGATTGTGGCCAGCGCGGAAAATATCGATCAGGTCCGGCTGGAAGCGGGTTATGCCGTCCGTGTCGGTTCGATTCATCCCAACCACAAAATTGATATTACGGTCATCAATCGCGCCGGTTCGCTGTCCGCATCCGTTGAAGATCTTCTTCAAATTGAAATTCAGGGCGGGGAAGTGCAAATTCTAAACGCGGGCCGGGGAGAACGTCTGAGTCCGCTTTCAAGAACCAATAAAGGCATGACCCTTGTGCTGGACCGCCTGTCGGTGATTCTGCGGTCCCTGCGCCAGCGCGGACGTTTTGCCGAGCATGATGAAACCGGGCGTTTTCGGGCCAGTTCGTCCCATGTTTGGCTTTTGCCCAATGACGCTTTCGGCGTGGGAGCCGGTTTTCATGGGGAATACCTTGTCGGAGAGCCCGCCTACGGCGAGCCGGCCATTACGGTCATCGGGCATGAAACTTCTTTAGCCGCTTCGGGTAATGAAAAACTGGGGCTTATTATCCCTCAGAATGAAACGATTGAACATGGGCGCACCTATGCGATGAAAGCAGGACGTGAAAAAATTAGCCGCTCGGAAGCCTATGATTTGGCTTCAAAAGGGCCGATACGCGGCCTGATCTACCGTCTTCTCAAAATGTTCAATGTTAAGCTTGCGGAATCTTTTTTAAACCACTGGGGGCCGCGGGTTTTTGTTTCGGAAGCAATTTATGCCATGACGCCGGAAGCTATGAAAGCCTTGCTTTCAGAGGATACCGGCTATGCCCGGCGTACCAGCGACGGCCTGGACTCTTTGCACATCCGCTACGGTTTAAATTGGTTTGAGGATCTCTTTGAAGCCGGCACCAGTACGCTGGAGGCCTATAGGCGCCGTCATGGGGATCGTTTCCGAAAAGGAGTTCCGGCGGAAATCCGTGATGAAGTCGTTCAAGCGGATATCCGGCAGATTTGGCAGGTCGCTCAGGATTTGAAGGCGCGTTTTGGCCTGGGTTTTCTCAGCACGGGCCGCCTTGGCAAAGACGCCCGCTGGCTGCATGTCAATTCGCTCAAAGATATTGCCGAGTTGGCCGCGCAAATTCCTAAAGACGCGCTTTTGCGGCGGCTTTTGAATGTCGAAGAGCACAAGACTGCGGATGGCAGGGGGTCTTATTTCGCGCAGCAAGGAGTCTTCATTGAAGACAACAAGAATATTTTGCCAGGGGCGGTGCTGCTAGGCGCTACCCATGTGATGAAAGGCTCGTCGATTGAGGGGACGGTCATTAATTCCATGGGAAAACTAATCGTTCCGAAGGGCTCCATGGCGCATTCCGTCATCGATACAGCCAAGCCGGTCGTGGTTCCGGAAGAAGCATGGCTGACGACTTTAAAAATGGAACGCCAGCCTGACGGCCATTTCCTGGCTGAACATCTGGCTGGGCCGTTTTTGGACATCAAAACAGCGCAGGTTACGGATGGAGTCAACAAGCCCATGCCGCTTTTTGGCGCCAAGGTTTGGCCGCGGGCTGTTGGAAGAGAAAATGATCCCAGCATAACGGCCGATGAAGTCCAGCCCGGCAAACTCTCGATGGACGATATTTCGAATTTGCCCTTTGATCCGGTGATTTATGAACTGGCGCGCAGTCTTATTCCCGCATTATCTCAGGAGGTGCAGCAGGGTGAAATCACCGGAACAGATGAACTTCAAGCGCACTTTGATGAACATGTGACAAACATTCAAGCCGCCTTTGCGGTCACCAATGGGCGCTCTGAAGTCCGTACGGCCTCTGTGCCGGATGTCATCCGTGAAGTTCAAAGCCAATTACAGGACATCCGGGCCCGCGGCCATTTTGGTATCGTCAATGTGGCCATGGAAATGCCGGTCAAGTCCCTGAACGGCGATCCTTTGAGACGCGCGGGCGTGGGCGGCGGCGGTGTCGGTGTTTTAATGGGAGAACAGCCCAAGGCGGTGATGGATGAAGGGGAGTTTGCCGCAGTTTTTGCGCCGGTGCTCAAAGCGGATCTTGAGGCCAACGGTTACCAGGACATTGAAAAATATCTTGCGGATTTTGGAGCGGCCCGGCTGGGCACCTTAGATATTCCAGTGGGTTCGGGAACCCTGCCGCTGGAAGTTTTTTATCTCCGGCAAAACGGCGTGCCTGTCTTTCAGCTTTATGATCCCAGCGGAAATTTTTTCAATACTTTGTATGAAAAGCCGCATCCGGATTCCACCGGAGGCTATATCGAAACCCTTCTTTTATCGCGCGGAGTCATGGAGCTCAGCCGCCGGTTTGGCCTGCAATTTGACATTTACCACTTCCACGACTGGCAGGGCGCGTGGGGACCGGTGATGGTGCATGAATCCAGAAATGAAGATTGGCCCGACGGGAGCAAACCGATGACGGCCTTTACGCTGCATAATCTGGAATACCAAGGTCTTTTCCCGGGATATCAGACAGCGGGAGACAGTCTTTATAACTACCTTGTTCAACACGGCGTGATTGCTTCGGCCAGTGCGCGCGCCATCGACCTGTTCGCGTTAACACGCCTCAATCCATCGCTGCGGGATGGCCGCGGCAATGACGGCATGGAACATTGGTCCGAATTCCATTACCCGGATGGCGGCTATGGCCGCGTCCCCGGCCGGCACAGCATTTTGAAAGGCGGCATTCTTAAAGCCGATGAAATTATCTTTGTCTCCAAGGGGCATATGGAAGAATCCCTGGGGTATTTTGGGCCGCGCCGCAGTTATGGTTTTGAGGATATTCTCAAGACCCGCCTTGAGCATATCCGGTATGTCTACAACGGCATTGATACGGTCCGTCATGCAGCCCAAAACCTTAAAGCGCTGGACCAGGACGGATTCAAAAAGCCGGACCGGCCATTTGACCAAATGAACGGCACAGAACTTGCGGCCTGGAAAGCCGGCAGCAAAAAGGCCCTGCAGGAAAAAATTCAAAGGGGTTGGACAGATGAAAGAGGAAAACTTTGGCGCAATGAGGCCTTCGACGTTAATCCCCGCAATATTGTCATGCCGGTGGTCACGCGTATTGTTAAGCAAAAAGGGCTTAATCTTTTGATGACGCGTATGCCGGATGAGCGTTTCCTGCTGGAGCACATTTTGGACATGCGGGATGCTAAAACCGGGGGAAAGGTCCAGTTCGTGATTGAAGGCACGGCACCGGGCGAAAAAGAACCGGGAGTTCCTCTGGATGCTTATGGCGCCGATCAGGCGGCTTTTTTCCGGAATTTCGCGGCTGAGCATCCGCAGTATGCAGCCCAGTTTATGTTCGTGGAAAAATTTGATTCGGTTTTGGCCAAGCAGATCGGCGCGGCGGCGGATGTCGGCTTTATGCCTTCGATTGATGAGCCCGGCGGCATTGCCAATCAGGAACTAGCACTGTTATTGGCTTTTATGCTGGTGACGAACCGCGGCGGCCTGAAAGATTTTGTCGAGGCCGGAGGAACACCGCTTGAGCCGATTGATGGGTTTGAAATTCATACGCGCGAAGCGGGCAGCCGCGAGAAAGATTACGTGGAGGGCAACCGTGAACAGCGCCTGGCCAGCGGCCGGCAGGTCATGAACCGCCTGAACTTTGTCTTTGATTTGCTGCGAGAGCCGGAGCGCTATCACGCGGCTTTGGAGACCCTCGCCAAATTTAAGCCGGATTGGAAGTTTCGTGTTCCAAAACTCATTGACGCCTACCGGGACGAGATCATCATCAAGCGTTTGGACCGGAAAGTCTATGGCGAGCATTCCTGGGCGGTCCTGCGGACATTACCGCTTTCAGAACTCAAAAAATTACGCGCCTTTATAGACAAACAGGGGCAGCGCGCGGTCTATATCGATCCTTCCGTGGCCGCCGGCCAGTTCCACTCCTGGATTCAAAGCGCGTTTACGCTTACCGCTGTCCGGACAAGGGTCACAAACGGTGAAACGCTGGATGTCTTCTCAACCGAGTCGCTAGGAGAAAGCTCACTGCGTCAAGCCGGGCGTTATGAACGCATCCGTATGCATCAGGATATTCTACCGGTTCTTGAAGACGTCAAAAGCCGGACAGGTCAAGCGCCGGTAGTTTTAAACTTCGATTCCCATGATGACCTGCAGATTTTTAGTGTGCGGGAAGGAGCCTTGCACGAAGGAAATTGGATTGACTATGGAAAGCAGCATGGCCTGCATGCCGGCGTTGTCAATGTCGCTTCCGAATGGTATCCGGGCAATCCCAACTTCCGGCCGGAGCTTCTGCCTTCGGATGACGAGCCGCATCCGCTGGTGATTTCTTTTGAGGCGGATTTTCTCTCGCTCAGCGGCCAATGGGAAACCCGCGGCCATACGCCGGTTTCACAAATCGAAGCTAAAATCCGTGAACGGGTTGTTCCAGCTATTCGTGAATTTTTGAGCGAAAATCCAAAACTCAAGCTGGAAAAAATTGTCTTTGTTGAAGCGGGCCGTGAAATGGATACGGTGCCGGCGCAAGCCCGCAGCGTGACCTATTTGGCTGAACTTGAATTGATTCGCGAGTTTGGCGCGGCAAGTGTCAGCCGTTATCTGCGCTCGGCGGCCGCGATTTTAGCCCACATTTTAAAGCAGGAATTTCCGGAACTGGTACCGGAGCAAGCGGCCCCTCTGGGCCAGTTTGGCGCGGGCAGTCAGACGCTTGCCATTCACCCGGTGAATGCCGCCAACCCTCTGAGCGTTGAAGATCTTGCGGTTTTGAGAGATACCCAAAAATATTCCCCGATTGGCGTCCATGAAAGTATTTTCGAAGATGCCGTCAGAAATCCTGAAACCATTTCTTTTGTAGCGCGTGATGCCGTGACGCAGGAAATCATGGGCTATGTTTTTGGTGCTGAGAATGTTGCCGGCTTTGAAATCATGGCGCTGGGTGTTCATCAACAACTCTGGCGCCGCGGCATCGCTGAGAAATTAACCGAGGTGTTTTTAGAGGAGGCGGCTTTACGGGGCATTGTCGAAATTCAGGGCATGGTCGAACCCCAAGCCGGAATGCTGCATGGCGCCGACCAGCTCATGTTTAAAAAATTCGGAGCAAACTTAAAAGGCATTGGCGTGCCCACTTGGACAACGAGCGAGTCTTTGCTTTCGAATGATGAGTTTCAATCGCGCCGGGACTTCATGATCGCAACGAATGCTTCGGCAAAGCTGACGGCTTTAAATGCGCTCGATCCATCGCCTGAGAAAGCGCAGCGATTAATTGATTTTTACCGGCCATTGGGATCCTGGAACATCCGTGTGGCGCTGAATCCCTGGGATGCGCTGGCCTATTTTCGCCGGCCGGCTTCTCCGGCGCGTTCGGAAGTACGCTTAGCGATTACGGAAGCCGCCTCCCTGAGACAAGCGTTGACGCTGCCGGCCTTGGATGCACGCGCGGCGGCACTTGACGCCTCACTGGCTGAAATGGTGGATGACCTGCTGGAAGATCAGTTTGGGGCCGTGCCGGCCGGCGATCTGGCGCAGCGCAGTCTGGTGTTGATGACCGTCCGCCGGGCAGGCGATCTCAGCACTCTGGACGTTCTCTTAAAAGCTAATCCGCGCGCTTACGCGGCGGTTTACGCGGCGGATGCGGCTCTGAGGCCTGCTCTTCAAACGCTGAGCGCGGCTGCGAGCGGGCATATGATTCTGCTCGACCGTCCGCTTGCGGATGCCGCAGCGCAATCGATTGAGCGGGTTTTTGAAGGCCGGTCTCCGCTTGGAACGTATCAGATTGTGCTCGATGCGGAACTGCTTAAAAACCAAAGCGCTAAACTTCGCGAACAGAGTCTGACTTCCGCCGTGCGCTGGGTGATGCCCGGCTGCGTCTTGATTTTTGACCCTGACCGGGAAGTCCGGCTGGGTGCGAACCGCAGCATGAAAACAGTTCATCTGACTCTGGAAACTCTGCGCAACCAGATTCAGGCCTATGAGCAGATGGCAGCGTCGGCGTAATTCCTTCCCCCTCCTAACCTCCCCCGGAAAGCACGGGGGAGGAATTTAGGAATCAGGAGTTGGCGGGAAGATTTTTTGTATTTCCTCCCCCGGAAAGCGTGGGGGAGGAATTTAGGAAGAGAGATTTTGGGTATGCCTTCCTCAGGAAAACGTGGGGGGGAGCAATGAGGGGTGTTAAATTTTTTGCTGTGTTCTGCCGCGAAAGTGCGGGTGGGGATACGTTTTTTTCCTCCCCCGTGGTTTCCGGGGGAGGATCAAGGTGGGGGAAATAAAACAGCTGTAGCGGCATTGATTTAATTTAGATTAAAAAGATTAGTATAGATCTTTATTGCTATATTTGAATTAACTCGGATTTTTTGACAGTTTCTCATGTTGCCTGGTATACTTTTACACAATTTATATTTATAAAGTATTTATAAATAATGTAATTATTGCCTTTTCAATGAGTAAATTCAGGAGAGCAGGGCCAAATCCAGTGAAAAAACACAATCCACTGATACGCCTAACCGCCGCCTTGACGGCCTTCGTCTTTCTTGCGACGGATACGGTCTGGGCCCACGGTCCCTTAAATCCGTCTGTGCCGGCAATGTCCGCTCCTGAGATTCCAACAATTTCCCGCGACATCACTCAAATTAAAATTCCAGAATCTCTGGGCCGGATTAAAACCCTGCATACCGGAACACGCCCTGAATTCGTCATCCATATTCAGGATGCGCACGCCAGCGCGGAAGCTCAAAAAAATATTGCGGCCATTCTCGATACGCTGACACGCGAATGGGGACTTCACATCACCGGCGTGGAAGGAGCCGAGGGTGATCTCAGCCTGAGACTTTTAAATTTTATTCCCGATAAAAGTATTCGAAAAACGGCGGCGGATTATTTTTTGAAGCATGCCCGTATCGGCGGCCCCGAATACTATGCTCTGGTTGAAAATCCTGACGCTGTTCTCTACGGCGTTGAAGAAAGCAGTGTCTATGAAGCCAACCGCCGTCTGTATTTGGACGCTTTATCGTACAAGGATCGCGATGAGGCCGTGCTGGCGGATCTGGGACGGATTCTGCAGCAGCTGGAACGCTTTACTTTTCCCGAAGCCCTTCAAACTCTGAACGCCTATCGCCGCGCCCTGCGCGCGGGGGAACGTGATTTGCCCGGATATCTCCAGCATCTAAAATCGTTAGCTGCGGATGCGGGCATTGGGCTGGAAGCCTTCAGCCAGAGCAGGGCCCTGCTCGAACTTTTGACGCTGGAAACTCAGCTTGACGAAGAAACAGCACGCGCGCAGATGGATGCATTTTTGGCAAAAATCCGCTCGCAGCTTTCGCCGGAAAAGCAGGCGGAAATGACGGCGCAGCTTAAGGGGTTTCAGACTAAAAAAATCCGGGCGCTTGATTTTTACACCTGGCTGGATGATGCGGCCGCACTTTTGCCCGCGGTCCCAATTTATGCAGAAGCGCGCGCCTATGTCCGCAGCATGCGTTTGCGTGAATCCGTGGATACGCAGATTTTTGACGAGATCGGGGATTTGGAAAAAGCCATCAAAGAAAAACTTTTCCGCAGTGATGAGGAACGCCGTTTTGACCGTATTTTACGCGTTTTCGAAGTTTATGAAAAAGTTTTTGATTTTACGCTGAGCAAATCCGACGCGGAGTTTTTAATTCAGGACCGCGCGGCCTTTGACACCAAAAAAATTGCAGACTTTTTAAATCCGTTGTTGAAAAAAAACCATTTTCAAGAAACTCTTCCGGAGCAGCTTGGGATTTTAGATCAAGATCTTCCGCGGATTGAATCGTTTTATACCACAGCCATCCAGCGCGACAAGATTCTGATTAAAAATGCCGTGGCCAAACTTCATCAAGACGGCGCGCATCCGGTCATGGCCCTGGTCACGGGCGGCTTTCATACGCCGGGCATTGAAAAATATCTGCGCGAACACGATTATTCCTATGCCGTTATTGTGCCTCGGATGGAGAGAGGTGAAACAGATCAGACCGACGGCAAGCGCCTTTATGAGGACGCGCTGGCCGCAAAACCCCTGCCGCTTTTTGACGAATTGTCACGTCTGTATCGCGCTCCGGTCTCCGGTGTTCTGAACGATGCCCGCTTTCAAATCGCCGCGCCGCTGCGCGCGCTGGACAAGGCGGGTTTTCAGCAGGTGCTGGCGCGGCTTCACGGCGCACTGCCCGAATCCGTTCTAGCGCTGCTTGGATCGCCATCCTTCGCTTCCGCCCAGGATGAATTTACGCTTTCCGGTCTTTTGCTGGAAAGCGCGCTTTATATTCTCAAGCAAGATAATCTTCCGGCCGCTCTGAACGGTCTTGTCAGGGCTGCGAGTCAAACGCCGGATTTGCGCGCCGCGGGCCGGCCGCTTGAAACCTATTTCAAATTTTTGGAAGCTGGGGATTATTACCGCAATGCCCGTACGGACAGCCGGTATTATTTATTCAACCCAGAACTTCGTCCGGGCTTCCGCTATGTTCTGGCGGAATTCAACTACGATGGGAATGCGTCCGCGCTCTCAGGCATGCGTGATCAACTGAGTGTTCCGGCGAGAGAAGAGACGCGCTTTATTGATTTGGGAAATGGCCGCGCCGTCATGGGTGCCTGGGTTCCGCTGGACGATATCGCCACGATCCTGCCTTCGGATTATGTGCGCCCCCAAATAGAGCGCGTTTCCATGCCGCAAAGTACCGTAGATACCGCAGCCTGGCAGTCCATGTTCAGCCGGATGGATTCAAGGCTTTCCAGCCTGACCCAGACCGGCCGCCAGGCTTACACCCAATTCAAAACAACAACGGTTACGGCCCTTGCAGTTCTCTCAGGCATTCTTCCGCCAAGTCCAGGTCTTGCAGGGCGGTACCGCATCGCGCTGGCGGCCTTGCGCTCAGAAGTGCGGATGAATGACCCCGGTCTCGATCTCGATCATTTGCAAGCAATGAGTTTATCCGACCTGCTGGATGAGGCCGAGGCCTCAGAGAGACTGGCTGAATTTCAAAAAAAGGCGGAAGCGATGCATAGAGACTACGACCGCATCGAGCAGGAAGTTGAAAGTCTCTTGCAGAACTTTCAACAGCCGAATGCGGCGATCTTGCAGCTTGCTTTGCTGGAAACTCAGTATGCCTCACTGCGGAATCAAGCAGGCGTCTTCGACTCCGCCCTGCACATGCTGAGTGAATCCACGGGGACCCTAGATTCATCCACCCTTGAATCCCTGCAAGCCAGGTCGCGGAAAATAGGTGATGCCCTTGGCCAGGCGGGGCAAAATCTGTCGGATTTAACGGCACTTCAAGACCGCACGGCTGCGATCGAACGGGCCGCGGTTGTGTTTTTAAGTGAACTGCAAGCCTTGCGTGAAGAGACCGCGGGGGTTTTTACATTTGAACAGGGCCGGGCCATAGCAGCCCGGATTACTGCGTTGGAACGGATGGAGCCCGAGAAGCTGCTTGGAGAATTTTCCGGAACTGAGGACTCGGATTCGCTCAGGATCTGGACGAATGGGCAGTTTGCCGAAAAATTAGACGGAATACGAAAGACCATTTCGGAAACAAAGGACTACGCTGCCGCACGGTTTTTAGCTCGAGCCAAACCTGCTGATGCAGAGCAAATTTTGGATGCCGCTGGTTTAAAAGAAGCGCAGAAAGCCTTTAAAACTCTGCCGCAGTCCATGTTGCGATTTTTGCTGGCGCAGACAGAATCTTATGAGGCGCTGCTTGAGAGCCAGCTTCTGCGGGTCTTAGCGGTTAAAGCTCCGGATACGTCAGAAATTAGCGGCTGGGCTGAAACGCTGCTGACGGACGAAAACCAGGTTTTGCTCAGCGTCCGCCGAAAAAACGCAGTTCGCATTTTTGCAGCCATTCTTGCAGCCAAAGCCGGAACGGAGTTGAATGGGCGCATTCGCGAAATTTTGGATTCCAAGTTTTCAGGCGAGCAGCCCGTGTCAGCGCTGCGCAGTGCCGTGCTTGATTTGGCAGAGAAAACTTCGGAGCAGATTTTAGGAAGTGCGGATTCTGCGGCGCGGCCGGAATTTTCGGCGGCGACGACCGGAGCCGGTATTTTGAGTTTAGCTGAATTGCAAACAGAGTTGGGCCTGCGCCTTTCAACCGGGGGGGATGATCGAGTCTTTGACTTTAATTTGGCCGGCGATGAGTCTCCCGTGCTGGACCAGATTCTGGCTGAAGCGCGCAGGAATGCGGGCATTCCGGAACCTTCCGCGGCTCGTGGATTAAGCCTTGCGCGGTTTTTGAAAATTAGAACACTGCTGGCCTCGCCTGTGATTCTCTTTTTTCTGACATTTGGTTTGGGGCTCATCGGTATTTTTCATACGGTCATCGGCCCGCAGGTTTATCAGAAGATCAGCCAAGCCAACCGGGAGATTGATGCGATCCAGCCGCTGGAGCGTCTTGGGGCTGATGCCAAACTGGCTGCCCCTGAAGATGAAAGGCAGTCCCGTCCTGTGGATTTTGACGCGCTGGCGCGCGCCGGAAAAATTCAGCAGGGACGATTCGAATCGGCCAATCCGGCCGTGCTGCGTCCAGCCGCAACGGCCGATTCCGATGCCGACGAAGCCGGACTGGCTCGCTTTCAGAAAAACATTAAAGATTATGCCGAAAAACTGACGGCGCTCGTCAAAGCTGCAAAAGCCGCCGATGCGGACAAAGCCGCTGAAATGCAGTCTGAAATCGTCAAACTGACGGCCGAGATACGGATCACTCTGGGGCTGGATGTGCACGGCCGGCTACTGGTAGTAGCGGGTTCCGACGCTGCGGCCCAGGAGCTGGCATTGCGTTTTGAGCAAATCCGCAAAAAGGCAGAGGGGATTTCGTCTGTCTATCCACAGGAGACTATTCCGGTCTCCGGAGAAAAAAAACCGGCCGGTTATTTATTTTACACGGCTAAAGCCCCATCCTTGCAAAACGGAACTGTGGCGATTCAGCCTGCGGATTTGGCCAAGGTCTTGCGCCTGGCGGCCCTGACTGAAGGCGAGTTGACCGCAGGGGCCTTGCTTGCTGAAAGCGGGGTTCCCAAATCCCTGCTGGATTTGAATCCGTCAGAAGAGCCGGGGACGCCGATTGCCGGCGACGAACTGCCGGAGAACACAGCGCCTGCGGCCGAGCCGCCGGCAGGCAAGGGTATTCCTAAAGGCCGCGTGGTCCAGATCACCAGCGTGGTGCAGCGGCCGAACGGAATTTTTGCGCTGCGTGCCTCCGACGGCCAGACTTATGACGATTTAGCCGTGCCCGGACGCGGGAATTTTGAGTTTTATATCAATACTGGTGCGCGCGCTCTCGCGGCCGACCGGCAAAAACTAAAAACAGTGGCCGATGCACTTGCCGAAAAAGGCATTAACGTCTCGTTTATCGATATTCCGCCGGAAGCTGAAAATCCTTTTGCGGCTTTTTTCAGTTCCATCGGCCTCAAAAAACCCAAAGAACAGCAGCATAAATTTCGCTGGCAGGGACTCTGGTTTACTCTGGATGCGCAGGATTTGGATACCGCCGGGATGATCTACGATATTTCGGAAAGTTACCGGCGCGTGCAAAGCGGCCAGTGGCGCCCCGGCATGCCGCTTTTCCCGCGTACGTCCGCAGATGCCGGTTCCGCACGAGGCTTGCGGGCTCCTGCGCAGCCGGAGCCGTCGCCCGCGCCTTCCGGGCCGGAAGTTTACGGCGCTCTTTTCGAATCGAGTCCGCAAATCGCTAAAGTTAGCATTGTCGAATCCCATGTGCCTTGGATCAAGGTTGATCTCGGTGTCGCTTGGAGCAAAAAACGCGGCGAGCCTGTTTATGAACGCCATACCGTTGCGGAAGCCGTTGGGGATGCGGACGTTATTCTAGTGAAATACACGGCGGTCTGGTGCCATCCGTGCCAGGAGTTGAATGACCATCTGGACGCCTTTGTGCAGCGCATTCAACGGGAACTGGGCTTAAAAGTCAAAGTCATTCATCTGGATACCGACC
>JAHFHF010000058.1 GCA_023247055.1 Candidatus Omnitrophota bacterium | reverse complement strand
TCAAAAAGAAGGGGCCAGAGAGGTTTCACGAGACGTTGATTTCTATAACTTGGACATGATCCTTTCGATCGGGTATCGGATTAAGTCAAAAATTGCTACCCATTTCCGTCAATGGGCCACAAAACACCTCCGGGAATACATCGTTAAAGGCTTTGTCCTGGATGACGAGCGGCTTAAAAATCCTGACCAGCCCTTTGATTATTTTGAAGAGCTTCTCAAGCGTATTCAGGATATCCGCACTTCTGAAAGGCGATTTTATCAGAAGATCACGGATATTTATGCCACCAGCGTAGATTATGACCCCACGGATGAAATGAGCATCAACTTCTTCAAGACAGTTCAGAATAAAATGCATTGGGCCATTACCGGCAAAACCGCTGCTGAAATCATTCACGAACGCGCGGACAGTAAAAAACCCAATATGGGGCTGACGAACTGGCGCAGTGAAAAGGTCAGAAAACAGGATGTTTCCATTGCCAAAAATTATCTCGATGAAAAGGAACTTGGCGCGCTCAATAACCTGGTAGAACAATACCTCATTTTTGCCGAAGGCCAGGCCATGCGCCGCGTTCCTATGCACATGAAAGACTGGATTTCAAAACTTCATGCTTTTCTGGAACTTAATGATCGCGACATCTTAAAAGACGCCGGTAAAATCTCGCATCAGCTTGCCCTGGAAAAGGCGGAATCCGAATATGACAAATTTCAGGCAAAACGGGTAGAAGAAACGTCTCAAAAGCCAAGCGATTTTGATAAAACTGTTAAGCAAATAGAAAGTCGGAAAAAGAGAAAACAATAATCACACCCGTCACGCCTCTTGGCTTGATTCATCAGGCTTACGCGCATTTTGGGCGGGTTTTTCTTTAGCGGGACTGTTTCTATATTGGTTTGGCGTCTGACACCTAAATTACGGAGACGCGCACTTAATTGCCAGAAGCCGGAACCAAAAACAAGATCGAATTAAGTGCGTGTCCCCGGATTTGCCAAAATCGTTTACCGGTTATTCGGAATGCAATTGAGGCTAAGCTTATGACCCCCACGCCTGATTTGCAGCATAACATTGTGAGCATGCTTTATACGATTAAGGGGGTTATTGAAACTCATTTTAGTCGCTATGAAGAGAAACACTTTGCCGCAGGTGATGAGGCCTTACAGCATGCCCATACGGCTATGAATAAAGCCTATGCTCAGGCGGAGCGGGCACTTCAAATCACAAAAAAAATCAGAATGGCGATGAAATCACTTGATGTTGGCGAGAGCGGCGGAGAAGCCTCTGTTCGTGATGTCTGGTTTGAGGTGCTTGGATTATTGCGAGGAATCTATCCGCTTGATCAATTGACTATCATTAACCATATTCCTGAAAATTTCCCAAAAATTTATTGTAATGCATTGGAGCTATTAGAAATCTTTTATTGCCTTACCGAAAATGCAATTCAAGCTTGCCAGTCCTCGGAAGGAGAAAGTAAACTCATTTTAAGGGCGCATCTAGGGATATCGGCCCAAGAACAATTGACGGCCTATTTAACATTGGCTGACACGGGACCTGGTATTCCTAGCGAGACATTAGTGCGCTTGTTTGAACCTTTTGTGACCACAAAACCTGTGGGACAGGGCAATGGCCTAGGGCTTTGTCTAGTCCGAGGACTTGTGCGCAAGAATGCCGGAACGATCTCGCTGACAAGCTTTCGCGGTTGCGGCACAACGGTTTCGTTGGCTTTTCCGGCGCAAGGACATCTGCGGGCGGCATAACCATAACTTGCAATTACCGGACGCCGTCCGCAGGGAGACGTTAGGAAGTCAATTTATTACGCCAGACTCATCGCGTCCGCTCCCGCTTGTCTGTGATCATCGCTTTGATGGGTCTCTAACCTCTCCATCCGGACGGCGGCCTGTTCACTGTCCACAAATTCTTCTGCCACCTTGATGTCTTCTTCTGTGAAGGTGTCAGACGCCTAATTTTGAGGTCAACCTCAAAGAATTAGCCCGCTTGAGCCCGAACTTCAAAAGCTGGAAAAAAATGTCCCCTACCTTGAAAGAGCTGGGGATCACAAAATGAGCCAAAATCTTCCGAGTCAATCACAGTTTGTTATTTACCAAACCGAAGCCGGTGAAACCAAAATCGATGTCCGGTTTGAGGATGAAACGGTCTGGCTGTCGCAGCAATTGATGGCAGATCTATTTCAGGCAACGAAACAGAACGTAAGCCTCCACGTTAGAAATATTTACGAAGACGGGGAGCTTGATTCTCGAGCAACTGTCAAGGAATTCTTGAGAGTTCAACAGGCGGGGGCTCGGTCTATTAAACGCAAGGTGGAGTTTTACAACCTATAGGTGCGGTGTTTCGGGTATTTCCCCAGCTGGAACAAAGGGGTAGCCTAGGATAAGATAAGGAGTATTGAAAATTCGGATTGACATTCCGAATTTTCATGGTATGGTTTTCTTATGGAAATTGCCCGTCTCGAAGAGATAAAGAAAATAACAAAGGGATTTCAGAGCGCCCCTGTTGTCGCTCTTTTGGGCCCCCGCCAGTGCGGTAAAACCACGCTCGCCAGGCAATTTGCCGCAAGCCGGATTTCCGGGAAGGTACACTATTTTGATTTGGAAGATTTGCGTGATTTGGAACGCTTGCGAGACCCCCTTCGTGCTTTAGAAGGGCTTCAAGGCTTGATTATCCTGGATGAAGTGCAAGAGCGGCCCGATTTATTTTCTTCCTTGAGAGTTTTAGTCGATCAAAAGAATAAGCTTAAACTACTGCTTCTTGGGAGTGCTTCGCCCGAGTTATTGCGGCAAACGTCTGAGACTCTGGCGGGCCGCATTCACTATATTGAGATTGCGGGTTTTTCACTGGATACCTTGCAGGGGAAAAACATGACGCGCCTCTGGGTGCGGGGAGGCTTCCCTCTTTCTTATCTTGCCAAGAAGGAGGCTCTCTCCTTGATGTGGCGGAAAAGTTTCATTAAAACTTTTCTGGAGAAAGACATTCCCATGCTTGGCTTCGATATATCCGCCCGGGTGCTGGAACGATTTTGGATGATGCTGGCGCATTATCATGGCCAAATTTTCAATGCGTCTGAAATCGCAAATAGCCTTTCTATTAGCGATAAAACAGCGCGGCATTATTTGGACATTTTAACCGCTACGTTTATGGTTCGCCAGCTGCAGCCCTGGTTCTATAACACCAAGAAGAGAATCGTTAAAAGTCCCAAGATTTTTTTTAGAGACGCGGGATTGCTTCACGCGCTTTTGGCGATTGAGGATGAAGAGACTTTAAAGCGTCATCCCAAACTTGGGGCTTCCTGGGAAGGATTTGCTCTGGAACAGGTTTTAACGCATCTAAATCTTTTGGATGAAAAAATTTATTTTTGGCAGGTTCATTCGGGAGCGTCTCTGGACTTATTATTCTTTCGGCATGGGCGGCCCTGGGGAATTGAGGTGAAATTTTCTGGCCCTTTAGGGCTGACCAAGTCGATTCATTCCGCCTCAACGGAATTAGAACTGGCCGGGGTTTGCGTCTTGCGCGCCGGTATGAAGTCGTATTCTTTAGGAAAAAAAGAACTGGTGTGTGCTATTCAAGATCTTCCATTGTTAATGCTGACCCCAAAGGGTTTTCAAGTTAAGGGCAATTGAAGGTGTCAGACACTGGAGATGTACTACAATTGCCGGCGCGCTCATTCAACGCTTGGATTTCTAAGCCCGTTGGAGTACGAGTAGAAGGTGCCAGGTACCCAAAAAGGGGACAGGTTTGAGGGCTGTAATAGAAGAAGGTTCACATGGGGCGTCGAAACAGAAAGAATATTTTGTTTGATGGTTGTTGGGCGCATGTGGTTTCACGAGCTACGGATCAACGGTCTATTTTTGAGTCCACCGCAGATTTCGAAAAGTTCAAAACACTGCTGAGAGAGTCCAAGGAAAAAGCGGATTAGGGTGCCTGGCACCTTCTGTCCCTTCTGTCCCTTCTGTGTCATAAGTATTCATAACCCTAATCGTTACCGCGTCATTGCGAAGCAGGAAGGCTCTCTCTGAGGCTGAAGCAATCCCATTCTCTCTTCGAGATGGCTTCGTCGCTCGCCAAAAAGCGGCGAGTCTCCTCGCAATGACGATGCGCTGATTAGACTTACAGCGACTTATGAAACCAGTTCCATTTCACTCATGCGTGCCGCAGTCTTTCTCCGAAGTTAAAATGAGTTTTACCCCGATACAGCCGAAGCGCTTCTCAAGTTATCATCATGTCGAAAACTGGGATGGAGCAGATCATTCGACCTGCCCGGATTGACAAGCTGAAATTTCTTCGATCCAGCAATTGGATACAGGAAGAAAACGATGCTTACAAATTCGAAAAAATCATTCCGGTTTTCACCTTTCCCCACCGAGTAAACCATGAAACAAAAACACATTCTCATTCTTGGGGCCGGCATTGCAGGTCTTGCAGCCGCGGAAAGGTTAAAGACCGTTATGAATGTCACGCTGCTGGAGGCCCAAAACCGGATTGGCGGACGCATCCGCACCTTTCGGGCGCGGAGCTTTCCGTTGGATTTAGGCGCGCAAGTGATCCACGGCGCCTACGGGAACCCCCTGACCAAGCTTGTGAAAAAACTCGGCATTGAAACAGTTCCCAGCGATTATTTTGACTATGCGCTTTACGATAAAGCCGGAAAGTGCGTGTCAGCAGCCAAAACTGCAGCCCAGGAAAAAAAGTTCCGTTCGATTTTAAAAGCCATCTCGAAACACTCCCGGCGCATTGCAAAAAACACTTCGCTTGAAGACGCGATGAACTTAAGCCCCCTGAAAAAAGAAATTGATCCGGCTTTATGGAACTGGTTTAAAGAGTCCGAAGAGATTTATTCCGGGGGAGACCTCAAAAAACAATCGGCGCGGCATTATGACCAGAGTAATGACTATCCGGGACCCAACATGATTTTTCCCCACGGCTATGACCAGATTTTGAACGCTTTCAATCTCGAAGGAATATCGATGCAGTTCAATTGTGCGGTCCGGCGCATTAGCTGGGCAAAATCAGGCGTATGCGCTGAGACAGACCGGGGAATGTTCGATGCAGATTACGCGTTGATCACGCTTCCTCTGGGCGTTTTAAAAGACGGACAAATCCGGTTTTCACCGCAATTACCCGGTTGGAAACTCGCTGCGATCAAGCGACTCGACATGGGCGTTCTCAACCTGATCCATATGCGTTTTTCCAAAGTTTTCTGGCCGCAAAACCATAATTTCATCGGTGTCGCAGGCCAAGACAATCCTTTCACGCGTTTTGCAGACCGCAGCCGTATTCAGAACATCCCCGTCTTGACGGGAATTACCGGCGGAGACGATGCGGTCAAACTCGAGTCTCTTTCCGATGAAGCCATTGCCGGCTTGGCGGTCAAAGCCTTGCGCGTTGGATTGGGGCATCAGGTGCCGCAGCCGGTTGAAGTGGAGGTAACGCGCTGGGCGCGCGACCCTTATACGCGGGGGTCTTACTCTTTTATCCCTAAAGGAGCATCATGGGCCGATTACAACACCCTGGCCCGACCCGTGGCGGGACGTTTATTTTTTGCCGGTGAAGCCACCCATGCGCGCCATCCCTGCACGGTGCATGGCGCTTATCTCTCGGGCTTGCGTGAAGCACGGCGTTTCAAAGCAAGCCGGGGGAAGGAGCTCTTGTGACTTGGGTAGGGCAGAGGCTATACTACCAACCCATCCCTACAAAACGATATTGTTTTAGAAGCAAGGAGAGAGCGAATGGCGGATCATAGCGTGCGGCTTCATCGTGTTTTGAAGACAACCCCCGAAAAGGTTTACCGGGCTTTTCTTGAGCCTGATGCGCTTGTCAAATGGCTGCCACCGCATGGATTTACTTGCAAGGTCCACCACCTCGAAGCCAAAGTGGGCGGCACGCACAAAATGTCGTTTACCAATTTTACGACAGGCCACAGCCATTCGTTCGGCGGTAAATACCTCGAACTCGAACCCGCTAAACGGATTCGCTATACCGACAAGTTTGACGACCCCAAGCTTCCCGGCGAAATGTCCGTCACCATCGAAATCAAAAAAGTCATCTGCGGCACAGAACTCAGCATTGTTCAAGAAGGCATACCTGAAGTCATTCCAACCGAGATGTGTTATTTGGGCTGGCAAGAATCGCTGATGTTATTAGCCAAACTTGTTGAGCCGGAAATTAAAGACTAACTCATTAAGAGGATTGCTGCCCTATCAGAAATTAACGTCTCCCTTTGGACGGCGTCCGGTGATCGTAATGGTGAAGTTAATAAGGTTTTCCCCGATGGAAAACGCCTTTCCCTTGCGCGCATAATTTGCGCATGAATAGGCGCACGAAAAAATCTCTCCTGGTTGTGGCGGGTCTGCTGACCGTTGTTTTGCTTGGGCTCTGGTTTTCCCTTTCCGCCATTGTGACCCGGTTTGTGAATAAGAAAATTCAGCGCATTGGAGAATATCATGGCGTCATCGAAAAAATTCATCTTAATCCTTGGCGCGGAGCCTATTCGATTGCCGGTTTGCGGCTAGTGAAGGTTTCAGGCGAAGCGGAAGAACCGTTTTTTTATGCAGAAAAAATTGATTTTAATGTCCGTTGGAAAGCGCTGCTCAACGGCGCTTTTGTGGGCGATATGGAGTTTTTCTCACCCGAGATTAATTTTATCGATGCCGACAAACCCGAAGAAAAGCAGATCAATCTTGAAGGCACCGGTGAAGATGCGAAGAAGGCGACTCGTGAATTAAGCCCGCTTCGACTCGACCGCATTTTGGTTCACGACGGACAGATTCATTTCAGGCGGCCGGATGGTGATCCGCCGGTGGATGTGTTTGTGCGCAATATTCAGGCAGAGGCCCGGAACCTCACGAACAGTAAAGATTTGTCCCAGACACTCATGGCCACGGTGGAAGCAAAGGGACAAGCCATGAAGAGCGGCGATTTCGATCTGCGTGTTGGCCTGGATCCTTTCGCGGCCCAACCTACTTTTGAAACCCGCGCGCGTATTGCCTTCGCTCTTCCTGAAGTCAATCATTTTCTGAAACATTATGCAGCGCTTGAAGCCAAAGGCGGAGACATGCGGATTTTTATTGAAGGGGCGGCCGCTGAGGGAAAGTTTAAAGGATATATTAAACCGCTGATGAGTGGCGTGGATTTAATTGAGATCAAGAATGATAATAAAAGCGCCGGAGACGTCATCAAAGGCGGATTGGCCAAAACGATTTCGAATATCTTTGAGAACCGTAAAAAAAATGACAATGCGGCCAAAATTGAAATCGAAGGTACGTTTGATGATCCCAACATTAAGGTTTTTGACGCGATTTTGAGTTTCTTGCGGAATGCGTTTTTTGAAGGGATATCACCCGGGTTTGAGAAAAAAGACGAGCCTCATGTCACGCCGCAAGGCAAACTCAGCGATAAGGAGTCTGAACCTGAGGCGTCCGAGGCTTCGCCAGCTAAAACGGCGTAGGTATGTCACAGCCCATCTATTGGCCAGATATCTTCCTGCTTGAAAGTTGCAGCCAAGCGCCTTATAGCTAATTTACATTCAAAATTAGACCATGAAAATTGAAAGTGACAATTTCAATTTTCATGGTATCATTTTCGCATGATTAAACGACGAGATTTGCTGCAGCGCATTCAAAAAGCGATCCGGCGCAGCCGTGTTATCGTTTTGATTGGACCTCGGCAATGTGGTAAAACAACGCTGGCGCGCGAGTTTCTATCTCCGGGTGAGAAAAACTATTATGATTTGGAAGATACCGATGATTTGGTGCGTCTTGAAGATGCAAAGAGTTCGCTAGCCGGACTTCGTGGGCTTGTCGTTATTGACGAAATTCAGCGGAAACCGGAATTGTTTCCGTTGCTCCGGGTATTGTCTGATCGAAGACCCTTGCCCGCAAAATTTTTAATTTTAGGCAGCGCCAGCCCCGCACTTTTAAAGCAATCCTCCGAATCGTTGGCTGGAAGAATTGAGACGATTCAGATGAGCGGCTTCTCGCTTGCTGAAGTTACGCCTCAAAAGCTTAAACCGCATTGGTTTCGCGGCGGTTTTCCACACGCCTTTCTTGCGCGTTCAAATGAGATGAGTTTTGCCTGGCGTAAAGAGTTTGTTCAAACCTTCCTTGAGAGAGATGCCCCGCAAATGGGAGTTAATATTCCAGCACCAATGTTTCGCCGTTTTTGGACCATGTTGGCCAACACTCACGGACAACTTTGGAATGCGGCTGATCCCGCCGCGTCGCTTGGGGTCAGTCAGCCGACAGTGCGGAAGTATTTAGATTATCTTGAGCATTTATTAATGGTTCGCCAGCTTCAACCCTGGCATGAAAATCTCGGGAAAAGGCAAGTCAAGGCCCCCAAGATTTATGTGCGGGATTCAGGGCTGCTGCATTTGCTGCTCGGCATCCAAAATGAAAAAGATTTTCAAAATCACCCTAAACGCGGCGCTTCATGGGAGGGGTATGTTATTGAAGAATTGTTTAAACAATTTCAGCCGGATGACGCTTATTTTTGGGCAACTCATAACCGGGCCGAGTTGGATCTTCTTTTTATTAAAAACGGAAGAAAAACCGGTTTTGAAATTAAGCTGAATGACCGGCCAAGTTTAACGCCCTCGATGCGCATTGCAATTCACGATTTGAAATTAGAAAGATTATTTGTTGTTTATCCGGGAAAAGAAAATTACAGTCTGGATGATCGCATTCAAGTAGTCTCAATATTTAACCTTAAAAAAATGAAGTAGCTTTCTCCCCCAGAGGGGGGAAGGAGAAATCTTCCCGCTTGAAAGTTGGGTGAAATTTTGTCATCATTTGCCGCATGATTATCGGGCTTACGGGGAAAAACGGGTCGGGCAAGGGGGAGGTCGCGAAATACCTCAAGGATCGCGGCTTTCAGTATTACTCCCTTTCGGATGTGCTGCGCGAAGAGGCCAATAAAGCGGGTGTGCCCATTACGCGTGAGAACTTGATTCAGCTGGGGAACCAGCTGCGGGCCCAGCTTGGGCCGGGGGCCCTGGCTGAGAAGATCTTCAGCCGTCTTGATCCTGAAAAACACTACGTGGTTGATTCTGTCCGTCATCCTTCCGAAGTTGAGGTTTTCCGCCGCCGTACGGATTTTATTTTGGCTTGTGTGACCGCCCCGCAGAAACTGCGTTTTGAGCGTATCCGCCAGCGCAAGCGCGAGAATGACCCTCAAACATTTGAAGATTTCCAGGCCATTGAAGCGCGCGAAGCCGAAAGCCACAACGCGACCGACCAGCAGTTAGATCGTGCGATTGCGGCGGCCGATGCGGTTTTGGAAAACGGCGGCGCGCTGAAAATGCTGCATGACCGCATTCGTGAAATCATTCTGGATTTTTCTAAGAAGCAGGCGCGGCCGGATTGGGACTCTTATTTTTTGGGCATTGCTAAGGTCGTGGCGCTGCGGTCAAATTGCATTAAGCGCAAGGTGGCTGCGGTGATTGTGAAAGATAAGCGCATTATTTCAACCGGGTATAACGGTACGCCGCGCGGGGTGGTTAATTGCAGTGAGGGCGGCTGTCCGCGCTGTAATAGCATTGATGTTTCGGGGAAATCGCTGGATGAGTGTTTGTGTTCGCATGCGGAAGAAAATTCGATTGTTCAGGCGTCCTATCACGGTGTGACGATTAAAGATTCGGTTCTCTATACAACTTTCTCTCCCTGCCTGACCTGCACGAAGATGATCATTAACGCGGGGATCCGCGAAGTGGTCTACAACGTTGAGTATCCCATGAGCGAGACTTCGCTCAAGCTGCTTGAGCAAGCGGGCGTCGTTGCGCGCAAGCATGAGGTTAGTCCTGCCTGATCAGCCCTCACCCTAGCCCTCTCCCACAGTGAGAGGGGAATAATTCCAAAAGCGAGATTGCTTCGACTTCAGTTGGATGCTGTCTCGCAATGACAAAGGGCTTTTTTCTGAGAGGAAAATTTTTTGTAGGTACAGGCATGCCTGAACCTACAAAAAACAGACATGTTTATACGTAACTATATATAAATAAATAAGTTGCGACGTTAATCCGCGGCCGGCTAGGTGGACATACGGGAGTGTTTGGCTTATACTAGCGCTCCTATGACCCAGCCTGCCGAGATTATTCGTAAAAGCTTTGGCCTTAAAGAAGAGGTCAAACCCCAGCTTGCGGCGAGTTACCACAGCCCTTTGATTGAAAAAATAAAAGCCAACGGCTTTCGTCATCAGACTGGGCGTCTGACGTTTCGTCTGGCACAAGAATTTGGTTTTTGCTACGGAGTTGACCGCGCGATTGATTATGCCTACGAAACCAAAGCCAAATTTCCCGACCGGCGTATTTTTCTGACCAACGAAATTATCCATAACCAGCGCGTCAATCAAAAGCTGCGTGAGATTGGCATTCAGTTTCTTTACGGGCCTTACTCGAGCGGTGTTTCGGTGGACGATATCCGCCAGAACGACGTGGTTATTTTGCCGGCGTTCGGCGCGATGGTCAAAGAAATGGCCGAGTTGCAGAAAAAAGGCTGCGTGATTGTGGACACGACTTGCGGTTCGGTGATGAGTGTTTGGAAGCGCGTGGATGCTTATGGCCGCGATGGATTTACGGCCGTGATTCATGGGAAGTATGATCATGAGGAGACCCGCGCGACGAGTTCACGTTCTTTACAGTATGACGGAGGCCAGTATCTCGTGGTGCGCGATAAGGAACAGGCGCAAAAAGTTTGTGATTACATCGAGGGACGGGGAAACAAAGAAGAATTTATGCGCGAGTTTGGACCGGCCGCTTCACCGGATTTTGATCCGGACCGTGATCTCGGGCGCGTGGGCTGTGCCAACCAAACGACGATGCTCTCGACCGAATCCCTTGAAATTGCCAATATGCTGCAGCAAGCGGTCAGCGCACGCTATGGTCAGTCTGAAGTCGCGGCGCGTTTCCGTCATTTTGATACGATTTGCTCTGCGACGCAGGACCGCCAGGACGCCATTTTAAAATTGGCGGCCGAGGGCGTTGACCTGATGATCGTGGTCGGCGGTTACAACTCCAGCAATACCGGACATTTGGTTGAGATTTCGCTGCAGCATTGTCCGGCCTATCATGTCAAAGATGCCGAGTGCATCATTTCCCGCGGCTTGATCCGGCATAAAAAAGTTTTCAGTATGGATGAGATCGAGACTTCGCCCTGGCTGCCGGAAGGCAATCTGACGATCGGGATTACGGCGGGGGCTTCGACCCCGAACCGCGTGATTGAAGAAGTCATTACGCGGGTCGTTGAATTGGGGGCCGCCCCGGCTACAGGCGCGCTGGTTTGTGTGAATTGCGGGGCTGAGTTGGAAAGCCGTTCGTGCAAAGTGCGTTGTTTGCGCTGTGGGTATTTTGAGGATTGTTCGGATGGCGGGAATGATACGCCGAATAAAGTGTAGCAATGAGTCATGAGCCATGAGCAATGAGAGGGAAGAATGAAAGAAGTCATTGTTTATACGACGAACTACTGTCCCTGCCTCGGCGACCAAGGAAGTCGCCGTAGGCACTGGGTTTTTAAATTTGCAGAATTATTGAGACGGGATCGGATGTTATGAAGAACGTCATTGTGTATACAACGAACTACTGTCCTTATTGCTCGCGGGCGAAGAATCTGCTGAAGCAAAAGGGGATTGCGTTTAAGGAAATTGATTTGACGAATGATGATGCTAAGCGCAATGAACTTACGGAAAAAACGGGCTGTATGACGGTGCCGATGATTTTTATCGGCGATGAGTTTGTGGGCGGGTCGGATGATTTGCATGCGCTGGATGCGGCGGGGGAGTTGGATAAGAAGGTTCGTTGAGATTGCTTCGACTTCAGTTGGACGTTGTCTCGCAATGACAAAATAAAGAAAAATTTGTAGTGGCAATTCATGAATTGCCACTACGGCTGCTAAAGTTTTTTCGAACTCACAATGACGAGGGACTAGGTTCGCTGAGATTGCTTCGACTTCAGTTGGACGCTGTCTCGCAATGACAAAGGGTTCGTTTTAAGGGGTTATGAATCTTCGCGGGAAGAATGTGGTGATTACGGGCGCGGCTAAGCGCATTGGCCGCGAGATTGCGCTGACGCTGGCGCAGCGCGGTGCGAATATTTTAGTGCATCACCGTTCATCGGCTCGTGAAGCCGCGGGCCTTTGCCGCCAAATCCGTACGCTGGGCGTTACTGCGGAAACAGTGGCGTGTGATTTTGGGCGCAGTGCGGGCCTTGCTGCTGCGGTTCAAAAGTTTTGGCGCAAAGCTGAGAAAGCCATCGGATCCGTGGATGTCCTGGTTAACAATGCTTCGCTTTATTATTCCACGGCTTTTGGCAAGGTGACGGAAAAAGCCTGGGATGAGCTTCTGGCGGTTAATTTAAAGGCGCCGTTTTTTTTGGCGCAGGCAGCCGGACGGAGCATGCTCAAGCGCAAGCGGGGGAAAATCATTAGCTTGGCGGATTGGGCTTTGGCGCGGCCCCGGCGCGGGTTTTTGCCGTATACGGCTTCCAAGGCCGGGCTGGTTTCGATGACGCTTTCGCTGGCGGTGGATCTGGCGCCGCATGTGCAGGTGAATGCGGTGGCGCCTGGGCCGATTCTTCCGGCGGCCGGTGCGAAGGCGAGTGAGAATGCGAAAGTGGTTCAGCAGACGCTGTTGAAAAAGTTTGGGACGCCGAGGGATATTGCGCGGGCGGTTTTGTTTTTGATTGAGAGTGATTATGTGACGGGGGCGGTGATTCCGGTGGATGGGGGAAGTTCAATCGCTTAGATTGCTTCGACTTTAGTTGGATGCTGTCTCGCAATGACAAAAATAAAATATTTGTGACTTAAAAGGATTTTATGTACCGCATTACCCGGGATATTCATTTTAGCTATGGGCACCGCCTGGTGAAGCACGCGGGCAAGTGTTCGCGTTTGCACGGCCACAATGCGCGGGTGCAGATCGAACTTTCGAGCCAGGCGCTGGATGATCAGGCCATGGTTGCGGACTTCGAGCATATTTCCGAGACGATCGGGGAATGGGTCCGCAAAGAATTGGACCACCGAATGATTCTTTGGGAAAAAGATCCTGCTGCAGCTATGCTGACCAAAGCAGGGGAAGAGATTGTGCTGTTGAAAGAGCATCCTACCGCTGAAGTGATGGCCCACCTGATTTTTAAAGAAGCGCAGCTGCTGCGCCTGCCGGTTTCACGAGTTATTTTTTGGGAAACTGCGAATTCCTGCGCTTCGTATCATGAATAATTATTAGTCGTGAGTTTTGAGTCGTCAGTCGTGGGGGCGCAAAAATTCCTAATGAAATTTCCCCCTCCTAGCCTCCCCCGAAAAGCACGGGGGAGGAAAAATATTCAATTTTTTATTCTGCTCATGACTCAAGACTCACGACTCAAGACTATCTGATGAAACGAATCCTACTCACCGGTCCTGCGGGAGCGGGGAAAACACACGCGCTGATTTCTCAGTTCCGGCAGGCTTTGCAGGAGCCCGGCCCTCTCGAACGCAAATGCGTTTACGTCCTTCCTTCCGCCGAGCATGCCGAGCGTATTCTCGCGCTGGTCCTGAGAGACGGACTCGAAGGTTTTTTTCACCGCCGCATCACCACCCTCACGCGCCTTGTCAGTGAACTTTTCGGTCCGGGCAAACAGGGCGTCACCACCAACGTCAGTAAATTTCTTTTGATCCGCGAAATCCTGGCTTCTCAAGAGTGGGACTACTTCAAGCATGTCCAGTCCGGCACGGGCTTTGCCCATCTGATGCTGGGCTTTATCAGCGAACTCAAGGAGTCGATGGTGGGTGCTGAGACGTTCCGCAGCCGTATGAATGCCGTGAAGGGGCTGGAACCGGCCTTTCGGGCTAAATATGAGGCCCTGGCTGCGATTTATGAGCGTTATGAGGAAGGGCTGAAACAGCGCGGATTGAAAGACCGTGAAGACATCCTTCTTGAGAATATTCTGGCTGCGCGCGGCCGGGTCCCGCATACCCGGCCTTTCGGTAAAATCTGGATCGATGGGTTTTATGATTTTTCCGCCCTGCAGTTTGCTGGTTTGGAAGGATTATGCTCTTTGACTGATGAGATGACAGTCACGCTGACTTATGACCCTGTGCCGGGGAGAACCCTGTTTGATGCCGTGCTGGAAACGCGTGAACGTTTGCTTGAGATGGGGTTTGAAGAAACGCGTTTGAAACGCACAGCAAATGCAAACAAAGCTGTCATTCTGAGGACGAAGGACGAAGAATCTCGGGACGAGATCCTTCGCGGCGCTCAGGATGACAAAGGAGGGAAGCCGGCCGATGCTGCGCGGTCAAAAACACTTGCGGTGATCGAAAGCCGGCTTTTTGCGTCTGAACGCAAGCCCGAAAAACCCGAAGCCGGACCTGCTTTGGAAGTTTTGGAAGCGGTTGAGATGGAAGGCGAGATTGAAATGATCGCGCGCCGGATTGACCGCGCGCTGCGCACCGGCGATTACCGCGCGAGCGACTTTGCGATTTTGCTGCGCGAAGTCGGCGAATATCAGCAAGTCATTCGCGGAATTTTCCGGCGCTATGATCTGCCGGTGGAAATTCATGAGCGCGAGCGCTTGGCGTTTTCGCCGCTGATTCATACGGTGGTGCGGCTTTTAAAAATTTTCGGCGAAGACTGGCCGGCTGCGGACCTGCTGGCTTTTCTGAAATCCAGCTACATTTCACGGATCGGGGAATTTGAAAACCCGCTGGAATGGGTCGCGCGGCTTGAAAATTACGGGCTGCGTGAGCGCATCGGAGCGGGCCGCGAACGCTGGCTGCAGCCGCTGACCGAAGAAGATCAGCGGGTTAAAGGGCTTTTGCCCGGAACGTTTGAGCGTCTTGGGCATTTGGCCAAGCTAGAAGACGATTTGCGGGGCGCTGCTGATTTTTATGCGTTGAAGCGTGTTTTTCTGACGGCCCTGCGTAAAACATTCGGACTGCTGGACCAGGGCGGCGGCGTGGATGAAGCCAGCCGCCGGGATGCCGCTGCGTTAGGCCGTCTGCTGGTTCTGATGGATGAAATTGAAATGTCGCTGGCCGGCTTTGCACCGCCGGAAGGCAGTCCCCCCGGCGCCTTGTTTGAAGCTTTCAGCGAGCGTTTCCTGCGTCTGGTGGACTTGGATCTTTACTCTTTGCACGGCGGCGACCGCAACTGCGTGCAGGTCTACAGCGTTTCGCTGGCCCGTGAAAAAGAATACCGCGTGGTTTTTGTCGCCGGACTGCTTGAGAAAAAATTTCCCCGTGAAATGCGCGAAGATCCGCTGCTTTCTGATTGGGAACGCCGTCTTTTTAATACAGACGCTTCCACGGGACTTTTGCGCGAACGCCTGCAGCGGCAAAATGTGGAACGCTATCTTTTTTACCTTGCCGTGACCCGCGCTTCGGAAAAACTTGTGCTTTCTTATCCCCGCATGGACCTTGAAGGCAAGGATTACCTGCCGTCGTATTACGTCGAAGAGGTTACGGGGCTTTTTCGTGACGGCGATCAGGTTATGCATAAACAAGAGTTGTCGCGACCGTATGCACGTCTTGAAGAGGCTATGACGCGGAGGGAGATGGAACTGGGGGCGTTGCTTGAGTTTAAATGTTCCCTGTCAGGGACAGGTCCGAAAAAAATGGACCAGTCCCTGACTTCCGCACCGGGTCCAAAAAGCGTGGACCAGTCCCTAACCTCGTCCTTCGTGGCGGCGGCGATTCGGGAGTTGTGTCGTGATGAACAGACCCGCCAGCGTATGGAGAAGGCTTTTTTTAGAGTGACGAATGGCATCACCGACCCGCGCATTCTTGCGCAGGATGCATTTCATGCGTCCGTGACAAGCGCGTCGCGCCTTGAAGAGTATGCCAAGTGTTCGTTCCGCTATTATTCGCATTATGTTTTGAAACTGACCGATCCGGAAGAAGACCGCAATCTTTTTGCGCGCGGCCTGATCTTGCATCAGGCTTTGGATGCGTTATTCAAGCAGTCCCTGAAAGATCCGGCGCTGCTGAAGAACAGCGCCAAGGCGCTGGTTTTTGCCAAGCGCGAAATGGAGCAGGCCCTGCGCGAACACGCGCTGGTTTTTGAAAAAAGCTACCGCTATGACCTGGAAGTCGAAGGCCTGTGGGACATGCTGAAAGCGTTTCTACAGAGCGAGTTGGAGCGTCTCGCCGGTTCAGCCATGGTGCCGCGCCATTTTGAGTTGGGTTTTGGCGTGACCGGGGGGGAACACCCGGCTTTAGAAATTGAAACCGCCGGCCAAAAGATTGCTATCCGCGGCAAGATCGACCGCATTGACGTCAGCCGGGAAGGCAAGGAAGGCCTGGTGCTGGATTACAAGCGCACGGCCAGCTTCAAACCGGCGGATTTTATTTTGGGCGTGCACCTGCAGCTGCCGATTTATCTCATGGCGATGGAGCGCTTTTTAGGGCTGCGGCCCGCGGGCGCTGAACTTTATTCGCTGAAGGACATCCGGCGCAGCGGTTTTTACCGCGAAGAATTGATGGGGCTTGCCGGAAAAAAAAGGTCCAGCCCCATGACGTTTTCTGAAAAAGATTTTCAGGCGGTCATGGAGCGCAGCCTATTTTTTATGCGCCGTTATGCCGAGGCCATGCAGGCCCAGACCGTGTCCGTCAAACCGCGCGTCTGTGAATCCTACTGCGCGTTTTCCGCGGTCTGCCGTATTGAAAAATGGAAACTTCCGGCCATGCTTGAAGAAATCCGCGAAGAAGACCTCAAGACCGTGCCGCCTTTTCCGGGCGGCGAGCTTGCCGGCGTGGAGGACGCATGAAGCTGAATCGCGCCCAGGAGCTGGCGGTTAAAGCTTCGGGTAAAAACATTTTGGTCTCTGCCGGCGCCGGCACGGGCAAGACCCGTGTGCTGGTCGAACGCTTTTTGCATTTTGTGCTGAATGAGAAAGTATTGGTTACGGAAATTTTAGCGCTGACTTTTACCGACAAGGCCGCGGCAGAAATGAAGTCGCGTATTTTTAAGCGGTTTAAAGACCTCGGACGGTTTGAAGAGCGGCGCCAGCTGGAATCGGCTGCGATTTCCACGCTGCATGCCTTTGCCGCGCGGCTTCTGCGTGAGCATCCGCTGGAAGCCGGCGTGGCCCCGGACTTTCGCGTGATTGAGGCCGAGGAATCTGATTTTATGCAGGAGCAGGCGTTAGAGCAGATTTTTGAAGAGCATTGCCGCAAGGGGACTGGGATTTTTGAATTCATGCGGGTTTATGGTGAACCGGCGGTGCGGGCTGGGATTTTTGCGGTTTACCGGGAGGCCAGGCATGCGGGCCAGCGTGTATGCGAATTCGCACATGCTGAGTTTCCTTCTCCCCTTTGGGGAGAAGGTCAGGATGAGGGAAAAGCGAATGCAATTGCCCCCTCACCCCGGCCCTCTCCCGGAGGGAGAGGGAGTGACTCGCACGCAGAGTTTATTCCTCAGTCACCCGTTCCGTTGCTGAATGAAATCGAAGAGTTGGAACTGGCGCGGGAATGGCAGCGCTTTGAGGTTTTTGAAAACTGGGATTGGCAGGCCGTCGAAGATTACAAGGCCTGGTTGAAGGGGCTGACTAAACGCAAGAGTCCCTGGCCGGAAATTAAGACGCGGGCCAAGCAATTTTTGGCGTGGAAGCTTGAAGCCTTGACCACGCCTTGGAAGGAAAGCCTGCTCGCGCTTGCGGCTGCGTTTGAAACGCGTTATGAAACAGCCAAGCAGGAAGAGGGCCTGCTGGATTTCGATGATCTTGAAATCCGCGCGACGGGCTTATTCAAACAAAAAACCGAAGCCTCGGAGCGTATCCGCAAAGTCTACCGCAAGCAATACCGCCATATTCTGGTGGATGAATTCCAGGACACGAGCCCACTGCAATATGAACTGATTCAGTTTTTGGCGGGCGGCGATAATCTTTTTTTTGTCGGGGATTATAAACAATCCATCTACGCTTTCCGCGGGGCTGAACCCGCGCTTTTCCAGGCCACGCAAAAAGCCTACGAACAGTCTGAAAACGGCGTCTGCATTCCGCTGATCGAAAATTACCGCTCGGTGCCGGATGTGCTGAACTGGATCAATCGTTTTTTTGAAAATCTATGGCGCGAAGATATTTTTAATTTTGAAACCTTGGAAGCGTCCGTTCCCGGGCCCAAGCCCGGCGAAATCGGTTTGATTGCAGTTACGGCCAGGAAGGGCGAGGAGAAAAGTCATGCGCGTTTGCGCGAGGCCGAAGCCATTGCCGCCAAAATCCATGGGCTTCATGACGAGGGCCGTGCTTACGGCGAGATCGCGATTCTTTTCGAGGCCATGACGGATGCGCCGCTCTATGAATATGCGCTCAAAAAATCAGGCATTCCGTATTTCTCCGTTTCCAGCCGGGGTTTTTACCAGCAGCCTGAAATCCGCGACATGATGAGCCTGCTTTCATTTTTGGAAAATCCGTTTGCAGATATTCCGCTGGCCGCAGCTTTGCGCTCGCCGCTCTTTCAGGTAACTGACGACACGCTTTACTGGCTCGCGCGTCATGCCAAGAGTGCGGATGCGGAGCAGCCGCTTTACCGGGGGATTCTGGAATCGGAATCGATTCCGGAAATCACGGGTGAGGAAAAAGCCAAACTGGCTTTTTTCCGGCAGACCGCGGCGGAACTGATGCGTGAAAAAGACAAGCTGCGGCTGACGGAGCTTTTTGACTGGGTGCTGGACCGCACGGGCTATGAGCTGACACTGGCCGCAGGCGCTGACAGCGTGCGGCGCCTTGCAAACCTGAAAAAACTGGCCGCGATGGCGCGGCGCGAGGAAACCCACGGCCCGCTGGCGGCCGGTGACTTCTTGCAGCGTGTCAAACAGCTGGAATTGCAGGAAGTGCGCGAATCGGAAGCCCAGATTGAATCCGAAGAAAGCAAAGCCGTGGTCCGGCTCATGACGATCCATAAATCCAAGGGCCTGGAATTTCCCGTGGTGTTTATCGCGGACATGGGCCGCAGTTCGCGCAACAGCAGTACGGCCAAGATCATGGCCAGAGCCAGCGAAGGTTTTGGTCTGCAGGTTTTCAATGAAATCGCCCGCAAATGGGAAGATCCATGGGGCTGGCAGCGCTTGCGCGAACGCCAAACACAAAAAGAGAAGGAAGAACGTAAACGGCTTTTGTATGTGGCTATGACGCGGGCGGAAGAAAAACTCTTTTTGTGCGGCGTGATGGATGAGGAGCGCGAACCCGAAGAAAAAAGTTTTTATGAACTGGCCTCCTGGATGGATTGGCTTGCCGCTTCAGAACCGGTTTTGGGAGAAATCCCGGCTGTGCCGGAAGTCGGGCCGGCCAAGACTGCGGTGGATGCCGGCATTCTTTCGGATTGGACGGAGATTTGGCAGCGCGTGAAAGGTAAACAAACCGAAAAGAAAGTGCCGAAGGCCAAAGAACCTCAAGGGTCTGAGATCCTTAGCTTCGCTCAAAATGACACCAAGGAAGTGCCTGCCGTAGAAGAGCTGGCCATCCGTGAGCGTCTCAAATCCCGGCCGCGTGTGCCGTCGCGGGCCGTGGATCTGCCCGTCTCAGCCTTTGCCCTGTTTAACGTCGCGCCTGAGGCCTACGGCCGTGTTTATGAAGCCGGCCTGCCGGAAGCCTGGGAAGAATCGCCGGAGCGCCAGACGCTTGCCCAGGATGTGCCGGCCGATGCCGCTGATTTTGGGACGGCGATGCATGCGCTGTTTGAACGGCTGGACTTCAAAAACCCGCGCGCGCGGTTGGAAGAACTGCTGACAGACTCATTTGCCGGTTTGCCGCCCGGATGCCGTCCTGAAGCGGAAAAACTGCTGGGGCTTTTCATGCAGACGGAGCTTTTTAACAGGCTTGCGCGGGCGCGGCGGATCGAGCGTGAATTGCCGTTTGTGCTGCGCGAACGCCACGGCACGGTCCAGGGCGTGATCGACGTTTTGTTCGAAGACGAGCAGGGCTGGCATATTCTGGACTATAAAACCGCGGAAGGGGACGAGGCCAAAGTCCGCGCACGCGGTTATGAACACCAGATTGCGATTTATGCCCTGGCCTGCCGGCGGCTGCTGGGCAAGGCCCCGCAATCCGGAATTCTTTACTTTTTAAAAAATCAGTGGCAATATGTTGCCGGTTTCGACACGGCTTCCCTGAACCGCGCCGAGTTTGAACTGCGCAAGGCCCAGGAAGATATTCTCGATTATAAAAATCGTCTTTATAATTTGAGTTAAGCCCCATCGTTATTGCGGGTATAAGGGTTGAAAAGCGTTGCTGCTTTTTAACGAACGTTGAAGCAATCCCAGATCAAAAAACGAGATTGCTTCGCCCTTAAACATTGCCGGCTCGCAATGACAAAGCACAGGTAAAAATAACAAAACGAAATATCAGGAACAGGTCCAACGAAGTGGACCTGTTCCTATGCAGGCTAAGGAGTAAACATGTTTTGTAACTTCTGCGGAAAAAACTTTGATGCTTCTGAAGGATTTGAAGAAGTCACGCGTGCCGGTCATCATTACGTGCGCTGTGAAAAGTGCGTTTACGAGCGCCAGGAAGAAGAATATGATTGGAGCAGTGTGATGTTCGGCCGTTTTTCAAGATCTCCGATTGATAAATCTCCAGCCGCGCCGGCAAGCGGCGGCCGGTTTCAAAGTTCTGCCCAAGGCGGGGGAAGATCCGCGTCCTCCGCGCCGCGTTCGGGCACCTAATCCCATTCGTGCGAGCGGCCCGCTCAGCCCCACTGGATTTCCGGCGTAAACGCCTGATTATTTATGATCTCGACGGCACGTTAGTCGATACGCGCCGTGATATTGTCGACGGCGCCAATCACATGCGCGTTTCCCTGGGCATGTACCCCATTGTCGACGAGAGAATCTGGGGCTGCGTCGGCAAGGGGCTTTTTCATTTCGTTCAGCATTGCTTGGAGACTGAAGACGCCAAAAGAATCCGTGCCGGCGCCAAGATTTACCGGCAGTACTATGCCAAGCACATGCTGGACAAGAGCGATCTGTACCCCGGGGCGCGTGAATTTCTCGAGCTTTTTAGGGGCGAGCGTCAGGCCGTCATTACGAATAAGCCGAACCCGTATACGACTACGATGCTCAGGGAGTTGTTTGTCTCCCGTTATTTTTTTAAAATCGTGGCCGGGGACACGGAGTTCCCGCATAAGCCCGATCCGGCATCCACGCTCGCGCTGATCAAGGAGGCAAAAGTCCATCCCGCGGAAACGCTGTGGGTGGGGGACAGCGAGGTCGACATCGAGACCGCGCGTGCGGCCGGCGTGCATGTGATTGTTTTATGCCACGGATTCGTCAATAAAGA
>JAHFHF010000057.1 GCA_023247055.1 Candidatus Omnitrophota bacterium | reverse complement strand
ACGCTGGCGGAAAGCCTTTGAGCTTTCCAATGAACTCAATCAGGGCCGCGGCATGATCCGCTCCGGCGGCGTCATGAAGGAAGTCGTTTTTATCCTGAACAGCCGCGGCGAATATGACGCGCGCACGCGGGCTTATATGGCGCTGGCACTCAGCCGCTTTGATGATCCTGAAGCCAAAGTTGCTTTGCGGCAGGCCTTAAAGGAAGAGCCCGAACTGGATGTTCAGATCCATCTGCTGTGGGCGCTTGGAACGCTGCGCGACAGCGAGTCTGTGGATTTGGTTTTGACGTTTTTAGGCAATGAAGCTGCGGAATTGCGCAAGACCGCAGCCTACGTGCTTGGCGTCCTGGGGCAGCCTGAAAAAAGCGTTCCTGCGCTACGCGCGCTTTTGCATGACCAGGTCCAGGATGTGCGCTGGAATGCCGCCCTGAGTTTGGCGCGGCTCGGCAGCGATGCCGGGTATGACGAAATTTTAAACATGACGGACCGCGCGTCCCTCAATGCTTTGGAAACCATGAATGAAGCCAAGGCTGAGGAAATTATCACAACCGCGGTCAAAGGCCTGACGCTTTTAAAAAAGCCTGAAAGCGCCGGGATTCTAAAAGGCTTGTCGGAAAATGATCCGAGTTTGAAAGTACGGCAGGCTGCATTTGAAGCTTTAAAAGCAGTGCATAGTGATCAGTGATTGGAATTGAGAAGCTTTCTAACCGGCTTCGCTCCAAGCGCTTTCCACTAGTCACTGGTCACCCATCACGGTTTTTAAATGACTGAAGAAAATCCAAAGCCAGCTGAAGGAAGCCAGCCGGAAACGCCGAAACCCAGCGTTCCACCGGCGTCTGCGCCGCTGCCTGTAGTTCCTGCTGCTCCGGTCAACGCTCCGGTAACACCGGCAATGCCAAAACCGCCGGCCGCGGTTCCTGCTCCAGGCGCGCTGCCGGCAAAGCCCGTTGTCCCTGCGCCTGCTGCCGCACGTCCGGCTGCTCCCGCCCTACAGGCGGGCAAGCCTGCTTCACCGGCGCGCCGCCAATTTATGATCACTTGGTTGGGCTTTGCCTGGACAGTATTTGCCGCAGCCACGGTAGCCGCGCTTTCCACAACGCTGCGTTTTATGTTTCCCAATGTTCTTTTTGAGCCCAAGACATCGTTTAAAATCGGCAGTCCCGATACTTACGAGTTGGGAAAAGTGGATACGCGCTGGGAAGATAAATATGGCGTCTGGATCATACGCTCGCCCGAAGGCATTTATGCGCTTTCGACGGTCTGTACGCACCTGGGCTGCAAGCCCAGCTGGATGGACAGCGAACAAAAATTCAAATGCCCCTGCCACGGCAGCGGTTTTTATAAATCCGGCATTAATTTTGAAGGCCCTGCGCCGCGGCCGCTGGAACGTTTTTCGATTTCACTGGCAGATGACGGACAAATTTTGGTCGATAAAAGTAAGAAGTTTCAATATGAAAAAGGCGAGTGGTCCAATCCGCTCAGCCTTTTAGCGGTGTAACCGCCACTGTCATTCCCGCCTCTGTGCGGAGACAGAGACAGTCATGGACACACCGCTGTTGGCATTGTGTCATTCCCGCCTCTGCGTGGAAGCCGAGACGGTCATGCACACCGCTGATGACGTTGTGTCATTCCCGCATGTTTTTGGCGGGAATCTCAGAGGTTTTTAGATCCTCGATAGAAGCATTCGGGGATGGAAAAGTGGCTGCGACTTAAGGAGCAAATATGGTAGAAGAAAAGAAAGAACCTAAAAAATTTTCGTTGCCCAAGCTACCTTCATTCAGCTTTAAAGATTTCCGCCTCAAGACACAGGTCGGAAAATCCATGTTCCGCCACGGCTACAGTGATGACGAAAAAGACCGCGCGATGACGGTTTTGACCAACGTATTTTTTCACCTGCATCCGGTGCGTGTGCGCAAATCCGGCGCGCGTTTTGGTTTCACCTGGTGCGCGGGCGGCCTTTCGTTTTTTGTGTTTTTAACGCTGGTCGTCAGCGGCATCCTGCTCATGTTTTATTACCGCCCGACGGTCGAATATGCTTACAACGACATTGTGGCCATGCGCGAACATGTGCCGTTTGGCATCATGCGCGAACTGCACCGCTGGGGCGCGCATGCCATGATCATTACGGTCTGGCTGCATATGTTCCGTGTCTTCATGACAGGCTCTTACAAACCGCCGCGCGAATTCAACTGGGTGGTGGGCGTGATCTTGCTGGTGCTGACCATGCTTCTCAGTTTTACGGGTTATCTTCTGCCGTGGGACCAGCTGGCTATGTGGGCCATCACGGTCGGCAGCAATATGGCGCGCGCGACACCCTTCTTCGGCCATGAAGGGCCCGGTGCGGCGCTGCTGATGCTGGGCGATATCCCGCTCGTGCACGCAGGCAGCGACGTGCGTTTTGCGCTTTTGGGCGGACGCTTTGTCGGCGCGGCCGCGCTGCTGCGTTTTTACATCCTGCACTGCGTGGCCATTCCCGTGGCCGTCGTGATCTTGATGGCAGTGCATTTCTGGCGCATCCGTAAAGACGGAGGCATCAGCGCACCGCTATGATCGAAGTCTTTAAAGAAGCGGTCAATCAATTCAGTTCGCCGGTGGCCATTTTCACCACCGGTATTCTTCTTTTGGCCCTTTTCGTCGCGTTGCCTGCGCTCATGACCTCCCCGTTGGTGGCGGGAGCCATCGGACTTTTGACCGTGGCCTTTTTTATTTTCGGTTACTTTGACCCGCACTTCGGCGAAATGGTGGCGCGGCCGGACAACATTCCGATTGTCGGTTTGATTTTCATCTTCGGTTTTTTTACCTGGTATGCCATGCGCAAAGCGGTTCTCAATGACGCGCTGATTGCCGCAGGCAAGCCGCCCAAGGAAAAAGAAGAGTCCGAAGAAAAGGTCATGGTTTTTCCTTACCTGATCTACATCGAATTCGTCGTGGCGCTGCTGTATGCCGCGGGGCTTGTTTTCTGGTCGCTTCTGATCAAAGCGCCGCTGGAAGATCCGGCCAACCCGGCGCTTTCACCCAATCCGTCCAAGGCCCCCTGGTATTTTTTGGGTTTGCAGGAAATGCTGGTTTATTTTGATCCCTGGCTGGCCGGGGTGTTGTTTCCGACTATCATCATCGTCGGCCTTTGCGCGATTCCCTACATTGACAACGATCCCAAGACCTCGGGTTATTACTGTTTTCGCCAGCGCCGCTGGGGCATCACTGCTTTTCTAGGCGGTTTCTGGCTGCTCTGGATTCTTTTGATTTTGATGGGCACCTTTTTGCGCGGTCCGAATTGGAACTTCTTTGGTCCGTTTGAAGAGTGGAACCTGCACAAGGTCGTGCCGCTTGTGAACGTGAATCTCTCCGAATATTTTTACCTGAAATGGCTTGGTATCGGTTTGCCCAAAAACTGGTTCCTGCGCGAACTGCCGGGCTTTACCGGTTTGGCCGCCTATTTTTGGGTCATTCCCACGCTGCTGGAGAAGACTGTCTTTAAAAAGCTTCAAGAACGCATGGGCACAGCGCGCTATCACATTCTCATCCTGCTGGCGCTTTTAATGCTGGCCCTGCCCATCAAGATGTATTTGCGCTGGGCTTTTAACCTGAAATACCTGGTTGCAATTCCCGAATTCTTTTTTAACATTTAAATCTTTGGCGAGGGCAGATTTACAACCAACCCCAGGGACAGGTCCTCGTAACTCTTTATTTGTAAAATAGTTACGGTGGACCTGTCCCTCAATAAAAACAATGCCTCCAAAAAAACCGTCTCTTTATAGCCTGGATAAAACCACCGTGGCATTTGCTTTGGCCTCCGTTATTCTGGTCATCGGCCTGGTCTGGATGGTTTTGCAGGACTCCACTCGCGAATGGAAAGGCTGGCAGCGCAAGTTCATGACTTATATGCATGAGAAGTCTGTTGCGGAGCGCGATCAGACTCTCAAGGCTGTGAACCAGGGTGAACTCAAGCGGCTGCAGACCGAACTGGATCAGGCCAAGGCGGTCGTCAAAGAACGTCAAAAAGACATCCGCAAAGCCCAGAAAGAACTCGACATTATCAATACCCGCCAAATCAAAATTAAGACAAGTTATCAGAATCTTAAGCAATTTCAGGATAGCGACCGCTATTACTACGAGGAAGATGAAGAACACCACGAGAAGGAAAAAGCTGAGCCTTATGCCAAGGCCATGGAAGCGCGTGCCAAAGAAATCGCCGAATGGAAAAATAAACTAGAAGATGTCGAAGCGGAACAGGCTGCCAAGCAGTCTGAGATCAATCAGTGGACCGGCAAAGTGACCGAACTTGAACGCGAAAAAGCGCGGCTTGAGCGCGACGTCACGACCGTGGAAACCAAGATCAAAAACTTTACGCCGACTCTGGCCAAGGAAATCCTGAATGCCCCGATGCTGGATTTCATTCATCCCACCCTGCAAGTACAGCAAATCGTGGTGGAAAAACTGCAAGACGATTATTATTTTGCCAAGGCTCAAAAAGTCGACCGCTGTATTACTTGTCATTTAGGCATTGATCAAAAAGGCCTTGAAGATGCGCCGCAGCCGTTTAGGACGCATCCGAATCTGGATTTGTATTTGTCCTCTAATTCGCCGCACAAAATGGAAGAGTTCGGCTGCACGACCTGCCACGGTGGCAGCGGCCAATCGGTTTCTTTTACCACGGCGGCCCACACGCCGCGCAGCCCCGCGCAAGCCGCGGAGTGGCATAAAAAATACGGCTGGGAGTCGTTGGATTATTGGGCGGACAAAATGCTGCCGCTCAATCATGTGGAAGCTTCCTGCGCCAAATGCCATACCGGGGCCGTAGAAGTGCCGCAAGCACCTCAACTCAACGAAGGACGCCGTTTGGCCGCTGAATTCGGCTGTTTCGGCTGTCATAAAGTGGAAGGCGTGGAACGGTGGAAGGTGGGCCCAGACCTGCAGCACATCCAAAGCAAGCTGGATGCAGACTGGATCGTCCGCTGGCTGCATAATCCCAAGGAGTTTCGCCACTCCACTAAGATGCCGCAGATTTTTGACGTTGAAAACACGTCCGATCCAGAAAGCTTGGATAAAAATGCCGCCGCGATTGCGGGCATCGCCGCCTATCTCATGAAACATTCTGATCCCATTGCCTTGACGGCGCCCTCGGCGGCGGGTGATAGTGAAAAAGGCAAAAAGCTGGTTGAAGAAATCGGCTGCTTGGGCTGCCACACGTCGCAGGGTTTCAGCGCCAATCATCATGGCCCGGAACTGACCGGTATGGGCAGCAAGGTCAAAACGGACTGGCTTTTCAGCTGGTTGAAGGATCCCAAACACTACAGCCCGGGAACGCGCATGCCGAACCTGCGTTTGAGCGATCAGGAAGCGGCTGACATTACGGCGTTTCTTATGAGTGACCGCAATGAAAAGTTCGAAGGCATCCGTGCCCCGTATGTCAAGCCGGAGGTTGTTTCTTCAATGACCGTTGAATTTTTAAGCAGTACCATGCGCCACGAAGATGCGGAAAAGAAATTAACAGAGATGAGCCCCGAAGACCAACTCGAATTTATCGGCTCCAAGATGATTGCCCATCAGGGTTGCTTTGGCTGCCACGATATCAAAGGCTTTGAGGATGCCAAGCCCATCGGTGTGGAATTGACGTATGAAGGCTCCAAAGACCTGAGCAAGTTTGACTTTGGGTTTGTCAACGTTCCGCGTACGAAGCAGGACTGGATCGCTCAAAAAATCCGCAATCCGCGCGGCTACGACCATGGCAAAGTGAAACCTTATTTTGAAAAACTTAAAATGCCGCATTTCGGTTTCACAGATGAACAGGCCAATGCCCTGGCGACCTTCGTCCTGAGTTTGCAAAAAGCGGATATTCCGATGGACATGCGCAAGACGCTGACCGAGACCGAAAAAGAGACTGAAACCGGCCGTTTGATTGTTCAAAAGATGAACTGCCAGGGCTGTCATACGGTCGATGGGGTGGATGGCCGCGTGCGCGCCATGATGACTGATGCTGGGGCCATGCCCCCGGTCCTGACCGGCGAAGGCAAAAAGGTCAAGGAAGCCTGGCTTTACCACTTTTTGAAGGCCCCAGTGACGATCCGGCCTTGGCTGCACTACCGCATGCCTACGTTCGAATTTCATGACAAAGACCTGACTTCTCTGGTAAGCTATTTCAACCATCTTTCGGATGTCCCGGCCCGCTACGTTGCTGACGAGCTGCCCCAGACCACACCCGAGATGCTCAAAGAAGGTAAGAATTTATTTGAGCAGCTGCAGTGCATCAAGTGCCATAAGTCAAACCCTGAACCGGGTCTTTCGGCTTCCTTTTTGGCGCCTGATTTGGTGATGGCGAAAAACCGGTTACGGCCTGACTGGATTTTGGACTGGTTGAAAGATCCGCAGGCCGTTCAGGAAGGCACTATGATGCCGGCCTTTTGGCCGGAAGGCGCATCCCCGCTGCCGGATGTTTTGGAAGGCAGCGCGGATAAACAGGTTCAGGCCGTGCGCGATTATCTGATGGCCTTTCATCCGGAAGAGGAAAAGAAAGCGCCTGTGCCGGAAACGAAGGCCTAATAGGCGTATGTTTGTCATTGCGAAGCAGCATTACACTGAGGCTGAAGCAATCCCGCACTTGAGATTGCTTCGACTTCAGTTAAATCCTGTCTCGCAATGACAAAGGGACAATAGAGTTGATGACCGAATTTTTTACACCTAAGAACTAGGAGGAAGTTATGAAGAAGTTTATGTTCGTATTGATGGCTGGTTTGTTCGTGTGTTCCCAGGCCGCTTTGGCCGGCAATGTCACAGGTTCAGCAGCGTTTAGCGGCACGGCCCCGGCCAAAACCGAAATCGTCATGGCAGCCGATCCTACGTGTGCTTCCCTGCATACGGAGCCGGTTTACACTGAAGAAGCCGTGGTCAACAGCAACAACACGCTCAAAAATGTATTTGTGTACGTCAAAACAGGCCTCGAAGGTAAAACTTTTCCTGCGGCGACAACGCCAGTATCTTTTGATCAGAATGGCTGCCATTATATGCCGCATGTGACCGGCGTGATGGTGGGCCAGCCTTTGGAAATTATCAACAGCGATTCTACGCTCCATAACGTGCACAGCTTGGCCAAAGAGTCCAAGGAATTCAACCTGGGCATGCCGATCAAGGGCATGAAGATCAAGAAAACCTTTGAGAAGCCGGAAATCATGGTCAAGATGAAATGCGATGTGCATCCCTGGATGAATGCGTATGTTGGCGTGGTGTCCAATCCATTTTTTGCAGTGACGGGCGAGGATGGCAGCTTCGAGATCAAGGACCTGCCGGCCGGCACGTACACGTTGGCGGCTTGGCATGAGACGTTTGGCGAACAGACCGCGGAAGTTACGGTTGCCGATGGCCAGCCTGCAACGGCCAACTTTTCATTTTCCGGTTAATACAGACTTTAAGTTGTAGGGCGCGGTCGCGACCGCGCCCTACAAAATAAATTTCAAGACCCCGCACTTTCAACCGGAAGTGCGGGTTTTTTCTCTTCACTTACTTGGGCCTGTATTTTTTTGCAGGTTTGTCATTCTGGGTGGACAGAGTTCAATTTGAGCGCCACGAAGAATCTCAGTTCAGGATAAACTGTGAGAGGGATCTCGCTCTAAAACAAGATTCTTCGCCCGACGCTAAACATCGGCGGGCTCAGAATGACAAGATTAATGATTGAGTTTACAGTATTAAAATTATGACTTCACCTTCGTCTAATTCAATCTGGCTTTACCGTTACAGCCTGCTCGTGGTTTTTGCCACCGTGCTTTTAATTTTGGCCGGCGGTCTTGTGACAAGTCATGAAGCGGGCCTGGCTGTGCCGGATTGGCCGCTTTCCTACGGCCAAATGATGCCGCCTATGGTCGGCAATGTGTTTTGGGAGCATGGCCACCGTATGATTGCCGGCACCGTTGGAATTTTGACTTTGGTTTTGACGCTTTGGGTACAGTTCGGTAAAAAATGCGCGCGCATTAAAAAACTCGCCTGGCTTGCCATGGGCGCCGTTGTGCTTCAGGCGTTACTCGGCGGTTTGACCGTTATTCTGCTTCTGCCTCCCGCAGTTTCTATTTTTCACGCCTGTCTTGCGCAGACATTCCTATGCCTTCTGGTTGCGCTCGCCTTTTTTTTAAGCCCGCCTTTTGTTTCTGCTGGTTTAGCGCCCGCCGCGGCCTCTGCGTCTAACACCGGAACTGCTCAACGGCCATGGCTTTTTAAATTCTGGGTCCTGATTTTTGCTGCGGTTTATGTCCAGTTAATTTTGGGCGCTATTGTCAGGCACACTTCGCCGTCGCATGCGGTGGTGTTTCACGTGATCTGGGCTTTTGTCGTCATCGGGCTAATTTTTTTGGGTGTGCGCGCGGTACTGGTGACCCTTCCGGAACGCCAGGGCCCGGCACGCACCGCGCTCACCCTCGGCCTGCTGGTGATTGTGCAGTTCTTTCTTGGGCTGGGAGCTTTTCTTTATACGCAAGTTTTGGCACATGGGTATGCGCCGCGGACTGCCGAAATTTTCTTTGCCTCAGCCCACCATACGAATGGGGCGCTGGTTCTCGCGCTCAGCCTGCTTTTGACGCTGCAGGTTCGCGAATGAAACGCTTGCAGGCCTATTGGGAACTCGCAAAGCCGCGGCTTATTTTTCTTGTGATTTTGAGCGCCATGGCCGGATTTTATCTGGCTGGGCGTCCGGGCGTCGAAACGCCGGCTCTTTGGAGTGCGCTGCTTGGTATTAGTTTGGTTTCAGCGGGTTCCATGGTGCTGAATCAATGGCTGGAGCGTGAAGCGGATGCCAAAATGGTTCGCACCCAGGCTCGCCCGCTGCCACAGAAACAGGTCACTCCGCTTGAAGCGTTCGCGCTCGGTTTGATTCTTTCGGCGGCCGGACTATGGATTTTGACCGCCGGCGGGCATGTGGCTGCGGCGATTTTGGCGGGCGTGACGCTTGCGCTTTACATCGTGGTCTATACGCCGCTTAAAAAAGCGACAACAGTCTGCACACTGATCGGCGCCATTCCAGGCGCATTGCCCACGTTGACGGGCTGGGCTGCGGTCGAGTGGCCGCTAGGCGGCCGGGCCTGGATTTTATTTTTGATTTTATTTCTCTGGCAGATGCCGCATTTTTATGCGATCAGCTGGCTTTGGCGCGACGATTATATCCGCGCCGGATTTCGAATTTTGTCCGTGGATGATTCCAAGGGCAGCCGCGTGGCCCGCCATATTTTTATTTATGTGCTGGCGCTCATCCCGGTTTCACTGCTGCCAGTTTGGATCGGCATGGCCGGCTGGATTTACGGCGCGGGTGTTTTAGCGCTCGGGTTTTATTTTTTATGGAAAGCGGTGCAGGCGCTGGGTGATATCAACCGTTACGCGCGTCCCGTTTTTCGCGCGTCGATTATTTATCTTTCTGCGCTTTTGATTTTACTCATGCTGGATAAACAGTAACAAAATGATGATCCCCATCGCAGAGATTGCTTCGCCCTCGGAAAAGCGGATGCTGTCTCGCAATGACAAAAAAAGAAACGCTTTGTCATCGCGAGGCGGGGTTCCCACTGAAGCCGAAGCAATCTCGAATTCTAGCGAAAAGACACGGATATGAATTCTATTTTAGAAATTAAAAACTTGGTCCATGCGTTCAAAACACGCCGCGCGGTCGACGGCATCAGCCTGAATGTGCAGGCCGGCGAAATTTTTGCCGTGCTCGGCCCCAATGGCAGCGGCAAGACCACGCTTTTCCGTATCCTTTCCACACTGTTTTTGCCCGCATCCGGCATGGTGACTTTCCTGGGATTGGACCTGGCCAAAGACTACCGTGAAATCCGCAAAAAAATCGGTGTTGTTTTTCAAAATCCTGCGCTTGATTTAAAACTGACCGTGCGTGAAAATTTGATACATCAGGGCCGCCTTTACGGTTTGTGCGGTAAGGATTTGGGCCTGCGCGCAGATGAAATGCTCCAGCGTTTGGGATTGGCAGACCGCCAAAAGGATATGGCCGGCACCCTCTCAGGCGGGCTTAAACGGCGCGTTGAATTAGCCAAGGGACTTTTGCACCGCCCCCAAGTTTTGCTTCTCGACGAGCCATCGACAGGGCTTGATCCGGGCGCCCGCGCGGAATTGTGGAATTACCTGATCGGACTGCGCCGCACGGAAGGGGTCAGCATTCTGGTGACAACTCACTTCATGGATGAAGCGGAGCGCGCAGACCGCCTGGTCATTTTAACGCAGGGTAAGATCGCAGCTTTGGGAACGCCCAAAGAACTCCTGCAGGCTGTGGGACCGGATTTCGTAGAAATCATATCGGCTGAACCGGCTGCACTTGCCGAAGCCATTCGCAGCCGGTTTGCGTGGCGCGTGGCCGTGACGGCGCGCGGTGTGCGCATTGAACACCCCGGCAGTCCGGCTTTTGCCGCAGAACTTTTGGCGGCCTTTCCCGGCCAAATGAACCAGGTGACTTTTCGCAAGGCAACGCTCGAAGACGTTTTCCTGGCCAAGACTGGGCATGCGTTTTGGGAGGAAAAAAGCGTATGAACCAGGGAATGCTGGCGCTTTATACTTTATGGCTGCGGGAATTGACCCGGTTTTTCCGGCAGCCCAGCCGTGTGGCCGGCGCCATCGGCACACCGTTGATTTTCTGGTTTTTTCTGGGCTCCGGTTTGCAAGGCTCTTTCCGTATGCCCTCTGCAGAAAATGGACTGAGCGAAGTCAGTTACCTGCAGTATTTTCTGCCAGGCACGATTCTGCTGGTAGTTCTTTTCACAGCGATTTTCTCATCCATTTCACTTATTCAGGACCGCAACGAAGGTTTTCTGCAGTCTGTACTGGTTTCCCCCGCACCAGCCTGGGCCGTAGTTGGCGGCAAGGTCTTGGGAGGAACTACCATGGCTGTGATTCAGGGAATTTTGTTTATTGCCGCGGCGCCGCTCGCGGGAATGCCTTTAAGCTTCGGCATGCTGGCCGGGTTTGCCTTTGCGCTTTTTCTTAATGCCTTTGCGCTTTCGGCGCTGGGGTTTGCCCTGGCCTGGCGCTTTAAATCCGTGCAGGGTTTCCATGCAGTCATGAATCTGGTGTTGATGCCCATGTGGTTTTTATCGGGCGCGCTTTTCCCGCCGGGCGGCGCGCCGGCCTGGATCCGTTCCGCCATCCAAATCAATCCGCTCAGCCATGGCCTTGCTCTTTTGCGCCATGCGCTGCATGGCCATCTTGAGGCCGGAAGTTTTCTATTGTCTTTTTCTATTGTCGCGGGGTTTGGGTTGTTTTTAATTTTTTATTCCCAGTGGGCGGCCGCCAGCCGCCGGGCCGGAGATGTGTTGTGATGCGCCGGCTGGCCGGGATTTTTGTCGTGCTCTGGATTGCGGGCAGTATGGCTTTTATCTTTTGGAACAGCCGCAAACTCGCCGAAAAGCCCCTGCCGGTTCTTGGCGAAATTCCGGCCTTTCAAATGACCGACCAGACAGGCAGGGCCTTTGACAGCGCCCAGCTTGCAGGCAAAGTTTGGATTGCGGATTTTATGTTTACGTACTGTGCCGGGCCCTGTCCGATGATGAGTTCAGTGATGCGCCGCTTCACCGAACAACTCTCGCGCTTTGAGAATGTTCGCTTTGTGTCAATCAGCGTGGACCCCGCCCGTGATACTCCCGAACGTCTTGCGGAGTATGCAGAGGCTTTTAAGGCCGACCCTGAAAAGTGGTTTTTCCTGACCGGAGAAAAGGCCGCAATTTATGATTTGGCGCAGCAGCATTTCCGCCTCGCGGCGGGGGAGAACACAGCGCGGATCCGAAATGCTGCAGGTCCGGCGCATACGATTCTGCACAGTTCTAAGTTTGTGCTGGTCGATCAAGCCGGAAAAATTCGCGGCTATTACGACAGTTCTGAACCTTTCCAACTCAAGGCTCTGGTGCGCAATACAGTCCGGCTGGCCCAGGAAGGGCCCGATGCCGCTTGAACAAATGCCGTCGCTTAATGCGGCCTTGAATGCTTCCAGCTTCTTTTTTCTTCTGCTGGGTTATTTTTTGATCCGCCAGCGCGCGATCACGGGGCACACCATCAGCATGCTGGCGGCCTGCACCAGTTCAACGATTTTTCTCGCATGTTATCTTTATTACCATTATCACCACGGCACCACGCGCTTTCCGGGCCATGGCTGGACACGCTGGCTGTATTTTTCCATTCTGATTTCCCATACGATCCTGGCCGTCATCGTGCCGCCCATGGCCATTCGCACGCTTTATTTAATTCTGCGCGGCCGTGTGGACAAACATGCAGCCATGGGCCGGCGTACGCTGCCCATCTGGCTGTATGTGTCGATTACCGGCGTGATTGTTTATTGGATGCTTTACCGCATGACTTGGAATTAAGCACTTAGCACCGAGCACTTAGCACCTAGTACCGAGCACTGAGCACTTAGCACCAAGTAGTACAGGGTCATGAGAAAAAAATAAGTCAAAGTGGTTCCATGAAATGTTAATACGTATCATTCCAAGTTCTATTTCGCCATTCTCTCGCTTTCGCTCGGTGCTGGGCACTCACTCGGTGCTAGGTGCTCAGCGCTCGGTGCTTTATGCCTGATCCCTTCGGCTTTCGCTTCTGGTTGGGCTGGATTTTAGGATTTGCAGGCTGCTTCGTGGTATCCGCAGGCCTGTGGACGCTTTTTCTCACGTGGAGTTTTGGCAAGATTGATGGTGCAGAGCTAACGCTGGCGTGGTCGGTCGCTGTTTTTGGGACCTGGTTTTTATTTCTCGCGCCATTCATGCGCAAAAAAGAACGCATTTGGAAACGTCTCAATAGCGATCAAGAAAAAGCCGCGGATTTGTGGCTTTTCGGCATGGCGTTTTATATCGGGATATTGATTGTTTCCAGCATCGGCTGGTGTTGTTTTTTTCGCAGCGGCTTGCACCGGACTTCGGGCGGTCTTTACGGACCTTGGATCAAGGCGGTGCTGGCTACCTGGCTTTTGGCGCTGATTCCTTTTTTGATCGTGATGTACCGCAAGGCCGATGTCCTGTTTCGCGAAGCGCACAAGCGTCAGACCACCCGCGGGCCGGCTTTCAAAAGCGTTTTTGTCGAGAAAAAAACAAGGCTTTTACCGCAGGCGATTGCGGATAAGATTGCGGCTTTTCCTGAAATGCTTGAGAACGGCCGCATCGTAACCCTGCAGCTGAAAGATGGCCGTGAAATCGAGCATGTCTTTGTGCTAAACTCGCGCGAAATTATCGGGCTTTACGGGCGCGCACAAATGGATTTTAATACCGTGGATGTGACGGAGGTCCGCGACGTTGCGGTCGAAACGCTGCCTGCCTATGACGAGACCCAGTGGCTGAGGTTGGATGGGAGAGTTGTATAAGCACCGAGCACGGAGCACTTAGCACCGAGCGAAGGCAAAAGATGGCGCTTCGGAAAAAGTGAAAGAAATGATAAAAAAAGAAGATGTGAAAGCCCTTTCAAAAACGTTACTAGCTATTGCGGCGCGTTTTTCTCTCGGTGCTCGGTACTAGGTGCCCGGTGCTCTATTCCGCAGGGCGTATTTTTCAATTGATCGGGCTGCTGGCCATGCCTTCGGCCATCTGGGTGGCGGAGTTTCAGCGCAATGAAGCTTTATCGATCGGGATGTTTGTGGGGTCCGGCATCGTTTTCTTAATCGGGATGTTGTTGGTGAAAATGAGTAGTAAGCAATGAGTGATGAGTCATTAGGGAGCAAAAGAAGTTATTTTATGATATTCCATAATCAAAAAACTCTTTCTTTATTTCAAAAATCGCAGAGCGATTCCTTCACTCGTTGCTCTCAACTCATTGCTCATTGTTTTTTTTGCTTATGAATGTCCCATTCAATGATCTAAAAATTCAGTACGAAGCGCTCAAGGCAGAGTTCCGTCCCGCCATTGAGCGCGTCCTGGAATCTCAGCATTATATTTTGGGGCCCGAAGTGGATGCGTTTGAAAAGGCTTTTGCGGCCTACTGCGGCGCGCGTTATGCCGTGGGCGTCAACTCCGGGACCATGGCGCTGCAGCTCGCGCTCTTGGCGTTAGGCGTCCAACCCGGCGATGAAATTATTACGGCCGCTCAAACCTTTATTGCGACGGCCGAAGCTATTTCGTGGTGCGGCGCGACGCCGGTTTTCGTCGATGTCGAAGATAAAACTTATACGATCAATCCTGCATTGATTGAAAAAGCCGTCACCTCGAAAACGCGCGGCATCATTCCCGTGCATCTCTACGGCCATGCTGCGAACATGGAAGCAATCCAGGCGATTGCGCGTAAACGTAAGCTTTTTGTGTTCGAAGACGCGGCGCAGGCGCATGGCGCGCGTTTTCAAGGCAAACGCGTCGGGGGATTTGGCGCGACTTCGTGTTTCAGTTTTTATCCCGGGAAAAATCTAGGGGCCTTCGGCGAGGGCGGTGCGGTGGTGACGGATGATGAAAAAATTGCGCTAGAAATTAAAAAATTGCGCAATCACGGCGGCATCGTACGCTACACCCACGAACGCCTGGGATTTAACGGCCGCATGGAGGCCATTCAGGGCGCCGTGCTGGGCGTCAAACTGCCGTATCTGGACCAGTGGAATAAAAATCGCCGTGCGAATGCCCACCTTTACCACGAACTTTTGAACGGCCTTGATTTAATATTGCCGCGCGAGGCTTCAGACTGCGAGAGCGTCTATAATAGTTATGTCGTCCGCACCCAAAAACGCGATGCGCTGCAGGCCTTTTTGGAAAAAGCCGGCATTCAAACCATGATTTATTATCCGGTCAAAATTCATCTGCTCGATTTTTATAAGCATCTGGGCTACCGCGAAGGCAGCCTGCCCGTGACCGAAGCCTTGTGCGGGGACGGCCTGGCGTTGCCGGTTTATCCGGACCTGACGGAAACGCAGCTGCGGTATGTGGCGGGCAAGGTAAAAGACTTCTTAGGTTAAACTGTAGGAGCGGATTCTAAACCCGCCTCATAACTCTCTTTCGTTGAAAACTCTATAACCGACGTGTTACCATAATTTCATGACCGAATTGACCTATCGCAAAGGCCCCAGGCCTCCTAAAATCGCCGCGAAACTTGCACGCAAAAAAGAACCGCGCCAGCTGGCTGTGATTAATCAAAGCGGCTGCACGGGCTGTGAAGCCTGCATTGTTTTTTGTCCGGTGGATTGCATTGAAGTCGTGCCGAACGTGGGCATTGCCCAGTTTCAGCAGGTGGTGGAAGTGGATTTGGAGCGCTGCATCGGCTGCGCGCTTTGTTCCAAACATTGTCCGTGGGATACGATTCCGATGCTGGAGTTTGCGGATGGATTGAAACGTGCTCCCGAACTTACGCTGTATAGCGTCTGCAATCAGACCACTGCTGCTGATGTCCAAGCCGCTTCCGGCGCGGCTCCCTCCGAAAACACACCTTCCGCGTAAATTGAATGGTTGACATTATGGACGAGCTTTATTTTACTTTTTCCCCCACCTTAGTCCTCCCCCGAAAAGCACGGGGGAGGAAAGAGTAGAACTGCTTTTATTTCTCCCCTCGTGCTTTTCGGGGGGAGATTAAGAGGGGGGAACTGTCGCGGGACGTTAATTCTTAATTCGGGGTTTGCGCGCCATCCAGACGCAGCCAACTCGTAGTCACAAAAACAGGCGGGACCGTCATGTCGACGGGTTCTAATTCACGGATATCACGGCCTTCGAACGTCAATTCACGCGCATCATAGATGCCGAGTACTTCGCGGCAATCCGAAATAAAAACGTTCGGAATTTTTGAGCCGTTCTGCAGGGTGATGTTGACTAAATGCCCGCCGTCAATGGTTTGCGGCAGGTGAGTGAGTTGCTGCGAAAGATTTTCAGGAATGCGGCGTTTTTCTTCCGGCACAAGGATGGAACGGAAGCGGTTGGCGTTTTGTTCGCGCTGGATGCGCGCATCCTCATAAACCTTGTCCACTCTTTGGTACATAAAAACGATCAAAGGCACCAAAAAAACCATCCATGTCCCGAAAACCGCCGTAACCCAGATGACCGCATTGCGGGATTCGCGTACGGAGCCTAAGTGATTGGCAATCAGCGGCGTCCAGAAAGCGGCAGCCGCAAAAAAAGAAACAATGGTCAGCGTGATCCAGCCGATCCACCACGCAATGGTTTGAATGCCTTTTGATTTGGTCGCCGCCATAAGGGATGTATTGTAAGCGATGCCTTGGGTGTGCGCAACCCGGCCACAAGCCAAAGTTGATACTTTCGCTGAATTCTCTGTAGTGGCAATTCATGAATTGCCACTACAGAGAAACCTGCTGTCTCAGTCCTCAAGGTGCAGAGCCTTGAAAATGTTTAAAAAAGTGCAATTTTCAGGTTAAGCGAAAGCAATCATTTTCTAACAATGGCATACTTTAGATTAAAACTCTGCTGACTGTTTTTGCCGCCCTGATTTTCATCTGCTATCTTTTCCTAACGCTTACGCAGGCTTCCTTAGCCTGCGAAGCGTGGTGCCTAAATGCTTCAAAAGGCGTTTAGGCCTAACCTGGGACAAATCAATAACTTTGGACAATGAATAAACCTTACTTTCTTTATAGATTAAAGCAGGCGCGAGCACTGAAAATCATTGCGATTTTCATCTGCCTCCATCTGCTTACAGCCGATTCCGGTGCTGCTTCCGTCCTTCAGAATGGTTCCGTCCCCCCAAGACTCTCGCTTCCCAAAAAATGGGGCCGCATCGAGTCGTTTCATCCCGGTACCTCTGGTAAAACGATTGTTTACATTCAGGATGCCCACGATTCTTTAGAAGCGCAGGAGCACATTGCCGCTTTGATTCAGCATCTGGTGGCCAAAGAGGGCGTGCAGACCGTTTTTGAAGAAGGTTATGAGGGCCCGGTGCCCACCGATTCTTATTTTTCTAAAATCGAACCCGCTGTCCGGGAAAAAATGTCTTATTACCTCATGGATCAATTGCGGATCGGCGGCGCGGAGTATGCGCATATTAATCGCTATCAGCAAGGTGGAAGGTCGAAGGTCGAAGGTGGAAGGAATGGAAACATAAAAAATGAAAAACTCAGACTTGACGAAAAGAACCTGCAAGAAATAACCAAGTCAAAAAGTGCCAAGCCCTTGCTTCCACCTTCGACCTTCCACCTTCCACCTTTTGAACAAAAGTCTTCCTGTGATTTTCGTCTTCTCGGCGCAGACAACATCGCCCGGCACCTTGAGAACATCCGCTGGTTTCAGAAATCAACGCGTGAAAAAACCGCTGCCTTGAAGGACCTCGGTCTTTTGGCCCGCGAATTTCAGCAGCTTGTGGATAAGCATTTCTCAAAACCGGCCAAAACCTATCTTAAACTCAAGCAGCGTTTCGAGGCACATCAATTCGACCTTTTGCAGTATTTAAAACGGGCCCGTGCTTTTGCACCGAAACAACCCGGTTATCCTGCGCTGGATCTGCTGCTGCAAGCCGACCGCGCTGCCCGGCCGGCCTTTCGCAGGCAGCTTGAAGGCCTTTCTTCACACCAAATTTTCAAAGAATTAGAACAAATGGACGACGATATTGCGGGGGCGTTGTTTCGCAATGATCCCGAGACTGTAGTGGCAATTCATGAATTGCCACTACCCCGGAAAATTTATTCATGCCTGAAACACTTGGGTCTTTTAAACCGTCTGCTGGCTTTTGAAATCACCCCCGCAGAGTTCGAAGCCGTCAAAACCACACTGACAGATTTTGATACCCAAACCATGGCCCGCTTTCTGGTCAGCCAGCGTCAGCAATCGGCCGCCTATTCGAAACAGTGGGAAAAAGCGGTGCGGCAAGCCATCCGGTTTTACCAAACCGCGCTGCAGCGTGAATCGTCCGTGGAGTCCAGCCTGGATCAATTCCTGAATCAAAGCGCGGAGCGCACCGCCGTGCTGGTCTTCGGCGGTTTTCACCGCCAGGGCATTGAAGCCATGCTGGCGCACAAAGGCGTCTCGTATTACATCATCTCACCTACGATGACCGGAAAAGATTCCATCCATCAGGCGCTGTACAAAAAATTCATGACCGAAGGCTATGCTTTGAATCCTATGGCGCCTGCCCCGTCCCCATTTGTAGTGGCCGGTTCTAAACCGGCCCTTAACAGAGCGCGGTCAGGGCGGGTTACGCCTCCGCGTCCTATGCGCGAAGACTTTGCCTCGGCGACCAAGGATGTCGCCGTAGGCAGTATGAACCCGCCACTACGAACTAAAAAACCAGGTCGCTCCGCAGAAGATGCGGCCGTACCCAATACTATTCGCCGTGCCGCGCGTCTCGCTAACGAATTAGAATTGGCAAAAACCGGCGGGAGCCCAGCCCGCCATCAACTGAGAGCCTTTCACGGTACGGTAAGTGCGGTTGTGCGCAATATTCTGCAAGATAGCCCCAGTGCCGAAAATTATCCCCGTTCTTATTTCTCAACCCTGGTGAGTGCCCGCCTGCGTGTATTTTCCAACTCATTCGTTTCAGCGCGCGCCGACGTGGTTTCGTCACGTTCAGAGGTAAGAACGGAGGAAGAACTTCTATCAAAAGCAACCTGGCAGGCAAAAAGCGTAAGGCTTTCATTTTTTAACGAAGAATTCGGACAAATGATGCGTACCCCTGCGTCAGTTTATGAGTCTAGCGCAGGTGTGGCGGCGGAGATTGCAGCAGACCGGGGTTTGTCCCAACAAGATGTTGACGATTTCTTGAAGGATCACCTGACGGCAGAAGAAGCGAGCGCGTTTGCACAAAATCAGGACGCGCAAAAAAATGTGAGGCTTTATCAAAGCCGCCTTCCAGCTGAGGCCGGACGGACTTATGCCTTGGAAAGAGCCGTGCTTAATTATCCGAGCATGGAGGGCTACCACATCAGGCCTAACATTGTTCTGAGTAACCTGCTGCTGGTCCCGAGCGAATTCCGGGTTTACAGCATCGTGGGAACAGAGGATTTGACGGTCACTTCGGATACTTATTTTCGTGGGTTGTATGTCGATAACAAAAGTCCGCTGGTTATTTATCTCGAAACACTGGACGCCGAAGTCGGCCGGGAAAGGCTTGAGAGTGCCGGACATCTTCTTCGAGATTTTTTGCAGGACGGTGAGGTAGCCGCGGAATTAGAGACCGAGATGAAGGGCGATAAACAAAAAGTAATCGTTGCTGACTTGCCTGGGACAAAGCGCAGCCAGTACTTTTTAGCTATGCGCGAAATTTTTAAGGGCCTGCCTACCCGCTCGGAAGTGCGACGGCCAAAACTTGCGGCTAAGGGAAAAATTATAAAAACGCTGGATGCTATCGACGAAATTAGAAAACACAACGAAGGCTTTGATCAAGCAGCTCACTTACAAGTGCTTCTGTATCAGCTTTTACATCAGCTTGGAGTGCGCGGCCGTATGCTTTATCCGGGTATGGGCAACGATTTTCTGCCAGCTTATTTTTTTAATGTGCTGGCGACGAACCGTTTTGGCGGTTTGACAGGCCGGCCTGGATCAGCGGCCTTACAAGCCAAAATTGCACGCCTGGAAACGGAATTGATCGACACGCTGGATTTACCCGCGGCCTACGCCAACCGGAAAAAGAGACTCAAAATTCTACCCGTCAATCATTTGAAATGGGCCCAATCGAAAACCATGCAAAAAACTCTCAATAATGAAAAAACCGACATCTTGCTTCTCAAGGGATTTGTGGAGTGGGGTGAGTACTATGCGGGCCGCTCTTTTGAGCAAGGTTCGCCGGATGGAAAAAAAGAACTGGCTTTCGAAGCCATGCAACAGTTTATCCAAAATGTTCATCGTCATCGATTACGGCCAGGCGGGTTCATTGTATTGGGCCATGACAGGGACGCTGAATTGGTTGGGGATATCCGTCGTTTGGGTTATCGGGATTACTTGAACGAACTAGAAAATGTGAGCAAGGGTGAGATGAATACCGCTTTGATTCGCAGAATTCGTAAAACACTGCGGGGGAACACGCCATGGTCAATGCAGCATTACACGGGCGAGCCTGCCACCGACACTAGCTTTGCCGGCCCCATCAAAATTTTTCGTATTCCTTCTGCAGCACCCCGCTCTGAAGTGCGCGCTCCTGGGTTTCGAAATCTGCTTTCACTGCGCCATTGGCTGCGTAGTCAAAGAAGTTTTCAGCTCCATGCGCAAAACGGCGACGGCGCTTCCCACCTGCTTACGCCCGCATGGCCTGAGCAGCATACGCTGATTCACTATCAAGATCCGCGGATACGAAAATGGAGCGAGCCTATTTCATTAGAACAGGGAGAGACGATGTTTCATGCCTCGATCAAAGAATTTACTGGAACTCGTGCGGCTGCTTTGAGTTTGCCGAAAGATCTCAACGCCTATGATTTTCAGCATCTGAAACAAGGGGCTTTTTCTTCGATTTTAAGACTTGTGATCAACGGAATGCCGTCCTCCTTCATGCTGGAACTTCCGGTGGCTTTGGATGAGTCGCAGTCCGTGATTGCAAGCAATCATGAGCATTTTCGCTATTACGAAGCGTTGGGGCGAAAACGGTTTTTGCCCAAGGCTTTTTTTCAGTATCAAGGAACCGTGTCCGGCCGCGGCAGCGCCACAGTGCCTTTTTCAGCCAGCCTGCATGAATTTTTCGACGGCTATGAAGAGTTAAATTTTGGCATGGGCACACTCAGGCGTTGGGTCACAACCCGGACCCGACATCCGTTCATTCCTCTGCCGGAAGATCAGGTACCCAATGTGCTAGCCGAGATCATCGCGGCTTTGGTCTATCACTATGAGCCGGAGCGCGACGGAGGCACGGCCATCAGCGGGGTCAGCCTGAATGCCGGAGACTTTATCTATCGCCCCAAAAAAGACGGCAGTCCGGATTTGAAATTAATTACCGTCCGCGAACGGCGCAAGGAGGTCTCTATCCCGCTTTTGATTCATTCGCTGATCCAGATGGCCGACGAAGAGGAAATGGTGGATGATGAAGACAAGGTTTCCGGCGATGTTATTTATCGCGAGGCGGTGCCGGTATTGATTTCCAATCCGAGTATTGCTTTTCACGGCTTGGTTCGAGGGCTGCGTTATTTGTACGAGGATCAAGGCGCGGCCGACGCTCAAACCAAAGCCCAGGAAGAGACCCGCCGCTGGTTAAATTTATTCGCCGCAAGCGAACTTGGCCGGCCTTATCAGGCCTGGATACAAAGGTTTTTAGACGGCAACTTAAAACTTTCTTTCTGGAATGACATCCGCGAGGGGAATCCCGATTATGAACACCTCAGCCGGCTTTATGAAAAAATTTATTTGGCCCACAGTCACGGCGTGAATTTCGGGAACACTGTTTCTAGAGACGAGGCCCTGCAGTTTATACGGTCACGCTTGCGAGCATTGCCCTTGCCGCCAGGACGCTCTGAAGTGCGGAATGACGGCGTTGAAAATTTTGTTTCACAAAAAGAAGCCGATCGCTTTTTTGGAAGAGTGAGAAGCGCTTTGATGCAGATTCCTTCCAATTT
>JAHFHF010000056.1:0-17500 GCA_023247055.1 Candidatus Omnitrophota bacterium | reverse complement strand
AGTCTTTGCGTTGGACGCAAAGGCAGGTCCAAAAACATGAACCTGTCCCTGATCAGGTTTCAAGAAATCCTTGTGTTCAACCGATTCCTCTTTAGAATGAGTCTATTCTACCGCAAGGAGCCAGTCTTCCAAAATGGATAAACGCAATATTTTAATGGTCGCGGCCAGCGAATCGGACGCGAATCTTTATTACGCCACGCGTTTTATCGCGCCGGATGACTTTATTTTTGTCAGCGTCCGCGGCAAAAAATATCTTCTAATGAACGATCTCGAAGTCGATCGCGCCAAGAAACAATCCACGGTCGATCAGGTTTTGTCGCTTTCGGCGCTGTCTGCTGATTATAAAAAGCGCCGCGGCACACGGCCCGGCTATGTGGATATCATTTCGGATTTTTTAATAAAACACAAAGTGAAAAGCTTTGTGGTGCCGGCTAATTTTCCTATTTCATTTGCCGACCCTCTGCGTCAAAGAAAGTTTGAAATCACTTATCAACATTCGCCTTTTTTCCCGGAACGCACCGTAAAAACCAAAGAAGAAGTGCGCGCCGTGCAGGGTGCCATCCGCCGCACGGAAAAAGCGATTCAAGCCGCCATCGACGTGATCCGAAAATCCGTGATTAAACGCGGCAAGCTTTATTACCACGGCACCGTCCTCAAGTCTGAAGACATCAAAAAAGTCATCAACGTCAGCTTGATGCAGGATAACTGTATTGCGTCGCACTCGATTGTGTCCTGCGGCATTCAGTGCGTTGATCCGCACGATGAAGGTTCCGGGCCTCTTTACGCGAACCAATCGATCATTATGGATATTTTCCCACGCGATGCGGGCACCCGCTATTACGCGGACATCACCCGAACTGTCGTTCGCGGCAAAGCAACCCCCAAGCTCAAAGCCATGTTTCAGGCGGTATTGGACGGCCAAAAAATTGCCTTTAAAAAAATCCGCAATGGGGTGGACAGCTCGACCATTCACGCGGACATTCAAAAGATGTTTGAAGCGCGGGGTTTCAAAACGGGCCAAATGAATGGCCGCATGCAGGGATTTTTTCACGGGACAGGTCACGGGCTGGGTCTTGATATCCACGAAGATCCGCGGATTAGCTTAGGCAAGTGCATCCTTAAAACAGGGCAGATTGTGACCGTTGAACCCGGCCTTTATTATGAAGATGCCGGCGGAATACGCATTGAAGACGATGTCCTCGTAACAAAAACCGGCTGTATCAATCTCGTTCAGATTCCCAAGACGCTTGAACTTTAAAATCTTTATACCTCTCCCCTGCAAAAAAATTTGAAGAAAAACCTTCTACTGCTTAGCGCTACTCTCCTCACGCTTTTCTTGCTCTTAGAACTCATTTGGCGTCTGCTGGGCTATCATGGCATCAACTTAAACTATGAACCCTGCCAATACTCCCGCCAGTTTGGCTGGGAACTTAAAAAAAATTACCGCCAACAATGGGATTCTCTAGAGTGGAGCGTTTTGTATGAAACAAATTCGGAGGGTTTCAGAGACACGGAACATGTTATACAAAAAAATAAAAACCAAACACGGGTGCTCATTTTGGGAGATTCACTCACAGAAGGCTGGGGAGTTTCTTTCAAGGATATGTGGCAATCAATACTCCAAAAAAATCTTGGGGTGGAATTTGAAATTATGACCATGGGAACACGCGGTTATGACTTAATCCAATACTACAAGCGTCTCTTACTCAGCGGGCTTTCCTATAAGCCCAACTTAGTGATTCTTGTGCTGCTCCCTAATGATTACGTCCATTTGAATATACATGATGAGCCTCGGCGTCCAGCATATAAGATCGAAAACGATTCTATTGTTTTCGACGACAATGACGACAATTCAGATAAGATTATTCCTCCTCCCGTCTCTAGAAATTCCGCCGTCAGAACACTGAAAAGCATTTTGTACAGATCAGCTTTTCTTGCTTGGTTAAGAACAACGATAAATATTCTCACGCATCAACCTGGTTTAGAACCTTCCATTGTAAAAACTGCCCCCTGGTTTGCGTATTATAAAAACTATAAAAAAGCTGCTCCAATCATTTTTGAGGAATTCTCTCGCTTGCAAGAAAAAAAAGGGTTTAAGATGATCGTGGTTTACGAGGGCAAAAACATTCCTGGCGATTTAAAAAAAATGGTCACTCTTAGTACCCAACATTTAATTCTCATCGACCTGAATAAAAGCCAAAGATGGCGATATGATCCCCATCCCAATAAAGCAGGCCATCAAGCCATAGCAGACCAAATTTTAAAGTATTTGACAAATTCAAACTTGATTACCCTGAGCACTGCCCAAACTTAAGATTTTGTTTCGGAAAACCCGCGCATTAGCCTGGGAAAGTGTATACTTAAAATAGGCCAGATTGTCACGGTTGAACCCGGGCTGTATGATGAAGATGCTGGCGGCATCCGCATTGAGGATGATGTGCTGGTGACAAAAACAGGCTGTATGAATTTGGTTCGTTTGCCGAAAATATTAGAGGTCTAATACATTCAGGTACAGGGTTTCAAAAGCATAAGCGCCAAAAGGAGCCCGGCACCTAAAACTTACCCAGACCCTGCGCGTTACTCCAGTGACGCGTGGGGCATTCGACAGGGGCGTCTCTCCAGGGCGCCCCTGTTTTATTTTCAGCCATAAGTGACGAGTCGTAAGGAATGAGCGAAAGCAAAACGATAAAAAAATTTAAATGAATTGCGGGACGACGAGGCGGGGCAGAATACCTTTTTCGTAGCCTTCTTGCAGGAGTTTGCAAAGGCCGGCATGGCCTTTGGCGTTCAGATCCACCGTGTAATCGTTGACGTACATGCCGACAAAGCGGTCATTAAGTTTTTCTGAAATGCCGCGGCCGAATTCGCGCGCATAATCCAGTGCAGGCTCGCGGTGGTCCAGCGCATACTGAATACTTTCCTTGAAGACGGCCGAAAATGAACGCATGGTTTCAGCACCTAAGTCGCGGCGGATGACATCAATGCCCAGCGGCAGCGGCAGCTTGTGCTTTTCAAACCACCAGACACCCAAATCGAGCACATTGCGGAAACCCAGCTGCTCATAAGTGATTTGCCCTTCGTGAATGATTAAACCCAAATCCGCTTTGCCCGCAGCCACCGCATCAAAAATTTGGTCAAACGGCGTAAACACGGGCTGAAATTCTTTTTCAAAAAGCTGCAGCGAAAGATAAGCGGTTGTCAACTTGCCGGGTATGGCGATTTTTTTACCGCGGATATCTTCAGGGCGCCATGCCCCTGAAAGGGTGCCGTCACGGGCAATCAGAATCGGCCCATATTGATCACCGACGCTGGCGCCGGAACGCATCACAAGGTATTGATCCGCCAGATGAGCATAGGCATGGCAAGACACGGCTGTGACTTCGAGCTCACTCTTAAGGGCGCGCTGGTTCAGGCTTTCGATATCCTCCACCACATGCTCCACTTGAAAGCCACGCATATCAATTTTGCCCTTGGCAATGGCATAAAACATAAAGGCATCGTCAGGGTCGGGGCTGTGTCCGAAGCGGATAGTTTTGGCAGTTGTGCTCAGCATGCCCCAACTATATTCAAATGCGCTTCCTCGGTCAAGCTTCCAAACGAGAGCCTTGTCTATAACTCAAATATCTATAGCGAATTGTTAAGTCCTGCTATAATTTGGGGCGAATATTTTAATAGACTTGCAGGGGCTAAATCATTAGGGGGATGGCATGCACCTTACGTACCGGAAAACTTGCCGCGTTTGCGGTTCTTTAGCGCTCACAAAGGTGATCGACCTCGGGGAGCAGTATTTGCAGGGGTCTTTTATCAAAGAGGCTAAGGAAATTCCGCCGCTACGAAAAATACCGACAAAATTGGTACGCTGCGACCCCATGATTGATGAAAAAGCGTGCGGTCTGCTGCAAACGGAAACATCCGTCCCCTCCGTGATTTTATATTCGGTTTATTGGTACCGTTCCGGCACCAATCAAACCATGCGCGATCATTTGAAGGGAATCACAGAGGCGGCCTGCGGTTTTATCAGCACGGCCAACGCGCGGGTGTTGGATATCGGGTGCAACGACGGAACGCTGCTGCGGTTTTATCCGGAGTCTTTCGTAAAATTTGGAATTGATCCGTCAGACATAGCCCGTGAAATCGCTGGAAAAATCACGGTGGTTCAAGACACCTTTCCTTCCGCCGAACTCACGAGCCTGATTGCAAAACAGCGTTTTGACATCATCACATCGATCGCCATGTTCTATGACCTGGAAGACCCCCTCTCCTTTGTGAAAGAGGTCAAGGCGATTCTGAGCGACGAAGGCATCTGGATTTTTGAAATGTCCTACATGCCGAGCATGTTAAGTATGAACTCCTACGATACCATCTGCCACGAACATTTGGAATACTACAGTTTTTCCGTCATTGAAAATATGCTGTCCCGGTGCGGCATGAAGGTGGTCAAAGTTGAGTTTAACAATATTAACGGGGGCAGCATCCGTTGTTACGCGACCCATGTCGCAAATTTTAAATTCAAAAATAGGGAATACCAGCAGACTCTGGAAAAAGTACGGCAGCAAGAGTTTGATATGGAGTTAGACACGGATAAGCCTTATAAAAACTTTCAAAACAGAATCAATGCTCACAAAGAAGAGTTGTCCAATCTTCTGCGAGGCTTGAAGCGGGCGGGCAATAAAATTCACATTTATGGCGCATCCACCAAAGGGAATACGATTTTGCAGTGGTGCGGCCTTGACCATACCGTCATCGATTATGCGGCGGACCGCAATCCAGATAAAGACGGCGCTAAAACCATCGGCACCGACATTCCTATCATCAGTGAAGAAAAATCGCGGGCCATGAAACCGGATTATTATCTGGTGCTGCCTTGGCATTTCCGGGAAGAATTTCTGGAAAGAGAAAAGGCGCTCTTAGACCAAGGGGTTGGTTTTATTTTCCCCCTGCCAACTATCGAAATTATTAAACGCTAAATGGCTACCGGCAAAAGAGTGCTTGTTTTGGTCAGCGACGCTTTTGGCGGCCGGGGCGGTATTGCACTCTATCTCCGTAATCTGCTGCAGGCCGTAGGCAGCTATCCGTCCATGGAACGCGTGCTGGCCCTACCCCGGAGCGTGACTTACCGTCTCGAAGCCATGCCCGCGAACCTGGATTATCGCGTTGAAGCCGCGGGAAGCAAGTTAAGATATTTATACGCCTGCCTGCGAACTGCATTTTCCGAGCCCCGTTTTGATCTCATTTTGTGCGGACACATTCATCTGCTGCCTTTTGCGAAACTACTCGGGATGTTTTATGGCTGCCCAGTTATTCCCATTATCTACGGAATCGAAGCATGGACCCCTACGCCGCATCCCATCGTCAACTTTTTATGCAGCAGACTGAAATCGTTCATTGCGATCAGAAAATTGACCGCGCGCTGCCTGATCGAATGGGCCAAACTTCCCCATAAAAATTATTACTATCTCCCCAATTGCATCGACCGGTCAAAATATGGACTTCACCCCAAAAACGGACCCTTGATACAGCGCTATGGCCTTGCCGGCAAAATAGTCATTGTGACGGCTGGAAGGCTGGATACAGGCCTGTTCGATGACAGGAAAGGTTTTGATGAAATCATCGAAATTTTGCCGGATTTGAGAGAAAAAATACCGAATCTTGTTTATTTAATCATGGGCGACGGCAAAGACAAAAAGCGGCTTATCGCAAAGGCCGAAACGCTGGGGGTGCAGGATATCGTGATTTTTACCGGCTATGTTTCGGACGCTGAAAAAGCCGATCATTATCGTTTAGGGGATATTTTCGCGATGCCGGGAAGCAATCCCAAATTTGACCGGTACCCTTACCGGTTTGTTTTTCTGGAGGCCTTGGCTTGCGGGGTGCCTGTCGTCGGATGCAAACTGGAAGATCCTTCCGAAATCAAGGACACTGAAACGAATCTGATTTTACAAGTGGCCCCTGAAAATAAAAATGAAATCATCGAAGGGGTGCTGGCCGCATTATCACGCTCTGAAAAAACCATCCCTCCGGGCCTGGAAAAGTTTTATTTCGAAAGCTTTGAAAAGACCCTGCACGACATCATCACTGCCCTATGTTCCCCAAACAAAAACGCCGGGCCCGTCTAATACCCCTTGTTTTTTGTGGTATACTTTTTTATTGAGTATGAAAACTATCCTTTTACCCCTTATTTTTGCGATGCTGCTGGCTCCGCTGCCTCTCCAAGCCGCGGAACAGAAAGCACCGGCCGATATGGCCAATCTGGCCATTCCGGAGACGCTCGGTAAAATCGAAGAACGGTTTCAGGGCCAGGGCAAACGCTGGGTGATTAATATTCAGGATGTGCATGCGCATTTCGGCGCCCAGGAAAATATCGCCGCTATTCTGGAACACCTCAATGAGATCTACGGCCTTCGTCTTGTAGCTTATGAAGGCGGCTGGAGCAATTCGAGTTTTTCGGAAACGTGGGAATTGCCGCCCTCACGTGAAAAACAGCTGGTACTAAGGACGCTGCTGGAAGAAGACGTCATTACCGGCGCAGCTTTTGCGGCCATGACGTCCAAAATGCCGATCATGCTGCATGGCGTTGAAGATGCGGATCTTTACAAAAAAAACCTGAAAGTTTATTTGGAATTCCTGAATCAAAAAGAGGCTGTCGAAAAACAGGCCGCGGATTTTCAAGCATCGCTCGCGCGGCAAAAAACAAGTGTCTACAATGCCGGACTGCTGCAATTTGACCGTGAGTTACTAAAATTTCGCGAAGATCCCAAAACGGCCGAGAAATTTTTTCCGCGGCTTCTCAGTCAGGCTCAGGCATCAGGGCTGGATCTCGACAGCCTGCCGCAGCTGCGCCTCTTCCACCAAATCACTTCGCTTGAAAAATCAATCGAGAAAGACAAACTTAAATCCGAGGCCCAACGGCTGATGCAGGAACACAAAAACAGCCGCCTCTCTTTCGAAGAAATGCTGCGGCACGGTTCATTTACGGACGAAAAACTTTCCTTTTATCCCAATGCGCAGAAACAAAAAGAGTTGCTGCATCTTCAGGACGGCATTATTCACGACCAACTCTTCGAAGAGATCGAAAAAGCCGTCGGGCTGATCAAAGAAAAGCTGTTTCAAACCGATGCGGAAAGAGAACTGGACGCACAGTTTAACCGTTTTATGACGGCCAGGAAAATCATGCTGTTTAAGGCCGCGCCGGCAGACATCAAGCAGTATTCAAAGGCCAAAGCCGAAATCCGCGCCGAAATGGCAGCGGCTGGGCTGGATCCATTTCTTACCCTTGGCTTACGTTTTTACCGGCTGGCCCAAAAACGCGACCAGGTTTTCTTCGAAAAAATTTCAGCGGATCCAGAATTGACCGGCGAAGACATCGCTCTTGTGGCCGGGGGTTTCCACACTGATGGAATCCGCGAGCGCTTGCGAAAAGCCGGCATTTCCTATTTAGTCATCACACCCAGCCTGGGAGAAGAAAGCGCGGATGAAGCCCTTTATTTTAAACGGCTGCAAGGCCTGCAGGTTCTGACCCAAACGCTTTCCGAACTGGGGAACCAGCTGACGGAACGGGGCAACCGGATTCCGGAAGCTTTTCGCAGGTATAAGGATGGCACCTTGCCGAACATAAACCAGGTTGTCGATTATGTCCTGGGCAATGGAATGGTTCTGGAAGCCAAATCGCAGCTGTCTCAAAAAAGCTTTTTATCTTTATCTGCGGATGAGCAGCGCAAAGCTGTGAACCAGGCTGTGGAGTCCCTGTTAACCGGCGAAATGCCTGTCTCAGTGGTCATGCAGGCAGAGGCTCTTCAAAAAATCCTCGAGACCTCTCCGCTGGGAGCGGCCCTACTCAAGGCGGCCATGGAAAACCCCGCCAATCACATGACGGTGCTTTCTCGCAGTTTCAGCGAAGTGCCGCCTCTGATCTCGGATGCATTCGACAAACCCAATGTCAAAACCCTGGGAGAAACAAGCTTAGACCGTGCGATTGCGCGCCAGCGGGACCTTCAGGCGGCTGTCAAGCGGCACAGCCTTGCGGTGATTGCCGACGACTATGACAACAGCGGCGTGCTGATTTTGAAGGAAACGGTACTAGCACTCCTTTTATTCCGGCCGCTGCTGGAGCAAGGCTGGATTTTTGCCTGGGACGATCCCGCCTCTCAGAATGCCATTGCAAATCTGGTTGAAGAAGCCCTTGCGGCTAAAGGCTTCAGCCTTTCTGCCTAAGTTTTACTGATGACGTTTTAACTCAAGCGGTTCCCGCGCCAAACCGCAGAAATCCAAAGCATCAGCCATCCGGCCATCAAGAGCACTCCCCCAAGCGGAGTGATCATACCCCACGTGCACAGGCCTGTCAGGACCAGCAGGTAAAGACTTCCCGAAAAAATAATAATGCCGGCGCTCCAGCACCAAAGGACAGCCTTGAAAAATTTTCCGTGAATGACTGGCGGCAACGCGGCAAGCCCCAGCAGTGCTAAGGCATGCGCTAAATGATAACGGCAGCCAGTGTCAAAAATCGCCAGCATCTCGGCCGAAACTGTTTTTTTAAGCTCGTGTGCGCCGAAAGCGCCCAGCAAAACAGCGGTGAAACCAAAAAAAGCGGCCGCTGCGAGGGCGCTTTTTTGCTCAGGAAACTGTGTCATAAAAGTTTATTCTCCTTTTTCTTTTTTTCAGAACCATCCGCCTGCCAATATGTTTTTAGATGGAAAACCGGTGGCGCCCCTTCTTCATAAGCTGCCGTCAAAACCCAAAAAGTTTTTCCGCCGGGATAATAGGCTGTGGTCTCTTCACCCGCAGAGGGCGTCGTCACACTATTTTGTTCCATCAGCAAACTGCCGTCAGGCCGGTAATACGCGGTGCGGCTGCTGACTTGCCCTTCGATGAATTCAGTTTCCATCCAAAGGGCCCCATCCGGGTAATAACGCGCAGCCCGGCCATGTAAAACATTATTTTTAAAACTCCATTCCGAACTGACTTTTCCGGATTGATAATAACTTTTAAGAATCGTGTTTTGTTCGCCGCCGGCTTGCTGCCAATTGACAACTTCATGGCCTTGTTCATCATAGGCTTTGAAATAACCGGAGTCTTGTTCGGCACGCACGGCGGGCTGGTCGGCGCGGCTGCCGTCTGCGGAATAAAGGGCCTCAAGCTTGAGCGGGCTGGCCGGTTTAAAACTCATTTCAAGCCACGCTTGGCCTGTTTCGTAAAACCAGGACTCCTTCCCGTTTTTTTCTCCGCCGGCATAAGCAACTGATGAAAAAAGCGGACCTTCAGCATAAAAAGTTTTCACTTCGCCTTCGGGCCGCTGTTGCCTAAAAGGAATTTCCATCCAGGGACGGCCTTCGGAAGTGTAGGTTTTAAAAGTTCCTTCCCCCGGCTCCTGGGCCAGCCATTCCGAACTGAGGGTGCCGTTGCGGTAAAACGTTTCCACAGGCCCGGTCTTGTTTTGTTTTTCCAGCGTTTTATCTTTTTGAATTCTTTCAGCAGGAATGACTGGGCCTGCAGATTTTGCGCCTTCAGAATTCCCGGTTTGAGTTTCAGCGGCGGGCTGGTCCCTGCGGATGGAGGCCGGCAGTGCCGTGTCTTTCGGGAAAAGCGTCTGCTGGCGGCCGCGGCCCATCATTTGGGGCAGGCCGATAAAAATCAGATAGACGAGAAGGTAACCCAGCGCGACGCAAAGGATGAATTTTTTCAAATCAAACGGTGGTTTTTTCGTCTGAAGGAAGGGGCATTACGGCAGGCGGAACTATCTCAGGCGTCACAGATGACGGCTGCGAAGGAGGCTCGGCTTTCTTGGGCAGAAACTCAATATCGGCAAAACGCAGCGCCCCACGGGTATTCTCGCCGGACTGATCATGGGAAAAAACAAAGGTGATTTCGGAAATGGGTGCTTTTTTATCCGCCCGCAGCGGAAATTGCATGGTCTGCCATTCTTTTTTGAAAATCTTCGGGGTAAAGGCCCGTAAAGTCTGCCCCTTGGATTTGACTTCAATGCGGAAAGCATCGGGATAGCCCGTGCCAGGAATGCGGCGAACCCGCATCTGAAGGGCTTCAAAATCCGCAATGTCCGCGTCGCGGACTTTCATATACATCCCGACATAAGAGCCGCGCGGAAACACATCGTATTCAATTTCGAGAACGACCTTGCCGTCTTCGGTTTTCACAAAATTGCGCCAGGCATAGCCGACTTTTGGCGTAAAAAAAGTTCCATGGTCAAAAACATTCGCGAAAAGCCCGCCGGCCTGCATCGACAGGTCCATTTGCTCGGCTTCCTGGGCCGCGCTCTTTTGAATCAATTCGTAGGCTTCTTTCATGTCGTCCCACTCTTCGCGCGAAACACGGATGGGTTTGCCCAACGTGCCGTCAATCTGCGTGGTTGTTTGCTGCATGTCCTTGACGGTGACTTGGTCCTGCTGAGCCTGGCCCGTTACCTCGACAGCCCCACGCAGGACGCCGACCCAAGAAACATGGCCCTCATCCTCTTCAGCGCGCACTGCAAAAACTGTCCCACGGATCGAAGCCACGATCGCAGGAGTTGAAACCTGCAGCCATTTTTCGGTTTCGGCTTTCTTTTCCGTTGCGCCCAAAACTAATCCGCGAATCAAATGAATTTGATAACGGTTTGCATCCGCTTGATCAGCGGGCAATTTGCGTTCCAACTCGGAATTGGCTTTAAGCCGTATCACCATCTGATCCGCAGCACGCAGATCCACTTCACTGTCGGCGCCAGTACGAATGCGGTCTCCCCAGGCCATTAAACCACCTCGCTGCAGCGGCATCCAGCTTTTGTCTATTTTGGAATAAATTTCCGGGGTGCCGGTAAAATTGACGATTTCAAGAGGCGGCAGCGCGGATTCAAAATGGATCACAGCGGCTTTTTCGGAAGGACTCCTTTGAAATGTCTGGTAAAACCAAAAAAAACCGGCGGCTAGAAGGACTGCCAGTATCAGGGCGAAGGTCGACTTGTGCGATGTGGACGAGGCAGGTTTTTCGATACGCATTATAGACGTTATGATAGCGAAACTAATTCGCTTAATCCAGTGTCTTTTCTGGGGTTAAGAGCCTGTTAGGCCTGTAAAATAAGTAAAACGGCGGGGTTCCGTTTCAGAGAGGGCTCTAACCGTAGTGCCGGTTTCAGCGCCTGTTTGGCTTCGGGAATCTTGCCTAGCTTTTTATAAGTTAACGCTAACTTCAGATGCGCCTGGGATTCGAGCGGCAATTCCTGGGTCATTTTCCGGTAAACATTAAGTGCATCCCAATAGGACCCGGCCTGCTCATACAGTTGTCCAAGCTGCAGATAAGAAGCCGTAAAACGGGGGTAGCGTTCCATCATCAGCGTGGCGACCAATGCCTGGGCCTGCGGCAGGCCTTGATGGAACACGAGCGTGACAAATTGCGCCATGATTTCAAAGTTGTCTTTGCCCAGGGCTTTCAACCGTTCAAAAATAGGGCCCGCTTCGCTCAAATCCCCGCGAACGCAAAGAATGCTAAAATACAGGCGCAGATACTCTTGATTTTGCGGTTCCAGGAGAACGGCTTTGTGCAGATGCAGATAAGCGCGATCCAAATCTTTTTGGTCACGCGCAAGCTGTCCGAGTAAATACTGTACGCGGCTGTCGTTAGGATGGGTTGCGAGATATTTTTCAAAAGCCCTGCGCGCCTCGGGCAGCTTGTTATTCGCAGCCAAAAATTCGCCGGTCACCAGCGCCTGATCGTCTAAACCCGGCTGCACCGCGAGGGCCTGGGCCAACGCCCATTGGGCTTCTTTCATAAAGCGTTTGGCCATGTAACCCCTGGCCAACTCCAAATAAAACCGGCCATTTTTTTCAAGAGCGGGCTCAAGCCTGCGAATCTCCGGCAGCGTTGGGGTCCGGTAGCGGTTTAGAAATTCGAAATTGGGCAGCAGCGTCTGGCTATACAGATAACGCGGCGCAGAAAATTCCAGAATGGGAAAATTGTCCGTATTCATTTTACCGCCCTGAGCCAGATGCCCGATCTCCTGCGTGCCAAGCCAATAATTGGCAAAAAAAGCTTCAGGAGTTTTAATGCTGTACGGCGCGAGATCTGCGGCCACATGCGGCCGGTTAAAAACCTCTTTAACCCTCTCAAAATCAAATACCAGCGGCTCGTCAGAGCCAAGCAAGATCAGATCAGGATAATAAGGGGTCCATAAACTCGCCTGAGGAAAAACACTCGCAAAAGTTTTGATAATCATTTGGAGGTCCGCCGTGGACATGCTGTAGGCATGCAGCCACTGGCAGGCCACGCCTCCGGGGTTCAGCCGTTTGCGCAGAGTTTGGTAATGCTCCCGCGAAAAAAGATTGGCCACACCCGCTATCCAAGGATTGGAGGGTTCGGAGATAATGACGTCATAACGGTCCGGCCGCACCAGCAGGACATTGCGCCCGTCATTATGAAAAAGACGCAAACGCGGATCGTCAAGCACATTACGATTTAAGTCTTTGAAAAAACCAGCCGCTTCGACCACGGCTGCTTCCAGTTCCGCCGCATCCAGCGTTTCAACAGGATGCGAAGCCACGGCAGCCAGCGTCGATCCGCTGCCCAGCCCGATAACGAGCACTTTCTTAGCATCGGGCCGCGCAAACATCGGCAAGTGCCCCAATAAAAACTGAGTAAACGCATCATGGGTCGAAGCGTCAGTTTTGCCATTCACAGCCAAAGCAAGATTGTCGCGCAGCCGTGTCACGCTGACCGTTGCGCTGGTTCCCTCTTTGTAAAAAAGAATTTCGCGCTCACGCATCGAGCGCATAAACTCGCTCCGGCTCAAGCCTTTAACGCGCCAGGGGTTGACGGCCGTATCGCTGGAAAAAATCGTTGTGTTCCACGGCTTCACCGCCCAGCCGCTCAAACTCACGGCCAATATCAAGGTCAACGCCGCCGCGCCTGTTTTGATCGAGAAAGAACGAAAGCTCATCAAAAATGCAATCAACCCGATCGCAGCATTCAGTCCGGCCCCTGCTATTAATGTTTTTTGAATGCCGAGAACGGGAATCAAAACAAAGCCCGTCAGAATAGACCCGAGAATTGTCCCAAGCGTATTGGCAAAATACGCCTTGCCAACGTCAGACCCCAATTGTCCGGAATGCTGGTAGATATGAATAAAGCATGCGAAAACAGCGCCAATGCAAAGTGTGGGCGGCAGCATGACCCAAGCGCAAATCAAAAAACGGCCCAGATCCAGCAGCGCCACGCGGCCTTGGGCTTTGCTGAAAACTTGCACAAAATAATACGAAAGATCGTCAAACTGATTGAGTCCCAGGAGCACCAACGCCGCAGTGAACATTTCCAAAAAAGCAAAAACCGCCAGACTGATTTTAAATTTTTTACTGTAAAGACTGAAAAAATAACTGCCCGCAGCAATCCCCAAAAGAAACGTGGCGAGCATAATGGAAAAAGCGTAGACCGAACTCCCCAAAGAAATCGCCAGCACGCGCGTCCATCCGATTTCATACATCATCGAAACGCCGCCGGAGAGTGCGAACGAAAATAAAAGAACTGCGGAAATCAAACGCGGGGCCGTAGGCATTGGCAAGGCCATTTTTTCTTCCGGCTCAGACAGCATTGTTTTTTTGCTTTCAGAAATAATGGGCAGGCTGGAGCAGACGTAATAAATGACAATGTTTAGTCCTCCAGCAATAAAAGTACTCTGCCAGACCCCCAGCGTGTAAAGCATATAAAAACCGCAGAGATAAACACCCGCCGCTGCGCCAAATGTATTGAGCGCATACAACCGGCCTACGTCGCGAGCCGCATCCTGACGCCGCGCAACAAAATATTTGACCATAACCGGGAGTGTGCCGCCCATCAGAAAGGTGGGAATAAAAAGCGCGCCAAAGGCCACTGCAAAGCGAAATAAACTGAATGTGAAAAAATCAGGATCAACCGCACGATAAAAACCGACATAGAGCCACTCCATCAATTTCCACAAAGCGGGCGTCACAAACGCATACAGGGCCACCCCCAACTCCAGACGGCCGTAAAAAAGCACGGGGTTTCCGCCCGCATCAATCTGCCGTCCGAAGTACAGCGCGCCCAGACCCAATCCCGCCATGTATCCAGCCAGCACCGTGCAGGTTGCAAAAGTCGTATTGCCGAACACAAGCCCCATGACCCGCAGCCAGGCAATCTGATAGATCAAGCCGCAGGCACCGGAAACAAAAAAACAAATGAGGATAGCGGGACGCAGATGGACCGCGCGCAGATTGAGCCGGGGTAAAAGCATGTTTAGGATTACGTCTAGGCGGAATAAAAGCTGAAGGAAGAGAGGGCGGCGCGAGTTATTATTCCCCAATGATTTTGATGAGCACCCGCTTGGGCCGCTGCCCATCAAACTCCGCGTAGAAAATTTGTTCCCAGGTTCCAAAGTCGAGTTTGCCAGCGGTGACAGCGACAACCACTTCCCGCCCAAAAAGCTGGCGCTTCAAATGAGAATCGCCGTTGTCTTCGCCGGTGCGGTGATGCCGGTAACCTTTGAGGTCATAGGGAGCAATTTTTTCCAGAAAATCATCGAAATCCTGAATCAATCCGCGCTCATCGTCATTGATGTAAACACTGGCGGTGATGTGCATGGGATTGACCAGCACCAGACCTTCACGAATGCCTGATTTACGCACCGCCTCTTCGACCCGAGGAGTGATGTTGAGGTATTCGCGTTTTTGCTTGGTATTAAAGGTGAGTTCTTCGCGGTAGGTTTTCATAAACAGACAGTCTTGAGTTGTGAGTCTTGGGTCTTGAGTAAAAACACAGGGGGAAAAGCTGCGATCATCTTAATATGCTGTGAATTTATTTTATGTTTATTTTCTCAAGACTCATCCCTCACGACTCAGGACAATGCTTTCAACGTCTCAAGCACTTCATCGTTATGAATGTCGGTTTTTACTTTTTCAAAAATCTTCGCAATTTTTCCGTCCTTGCCGATAAGAAAGGTCGTGCGCGCAACGCCCATGTACTCTTTGCCGTACATGCTTTTTTGTACCCAGACCCCATAAGTTTTACACAACGATTTTTCTTCGTCGCTCAGCAGCGTGAAGGGCAATTTGAATTTGCTGATAAATTTTTGGTGCGATTTATCGCCGTCAGGGCTTACGCCTAAGATGACGGCATCCTGCTTTTCGATTTCACGGAACCGGTCGCGGAAGCCGCAGGCCTCTACGGTACAGCCCGGCGTATCATCCTTCGGATAAAAATAAAGCACGACATGCTTCTTCCCCTCGAATTCTTCCAAAGTGATGTTTTTGCCGGTGCTGGAGGGCATGTTAAAAGCGGGGGCCTTATTTCCCTCTTTCAGTTTAGACATAGAAATCCTTTCCGTTTGCAGGGGCGAGTTTAGAACCAGACCCCTACAGTTTCTCTGCTTGAACTTCCCGAATTAAATCACAACAAAGGGCGGGAATGACCGGATGCAATCCCACTGGCCGTGTGGCCGAAAAATGCACGTTGGGGTGGTTTTTACGAACCTCCTCTAAAAGCAGCGGCACATCCTCGGAAACATGATTGCCGGCGTTTAAAAAATGCAGCACTACAATCACTTCCGAAGCGCCGCGTGAAACCAGCTGCCGGACGGCGTCGGCAAAAAGCGGCTCCGCCGAACCCAGATAAGCGTGCTGGACATACGCAAAACCGCCCTCGCGCGCAATTCTGCGGGCCAACTCCGCAACCTCAGCCTGCGAGGCGGCGGATTTACTTCCATGGCTGAGCAGGATGACCGACTTCATTCCACGGTGACGGATTTAGCTAAGTTTCTCGGCTGGTCCACATCGCGGCCGTTCAGGACGGAAATTTCATAGGCAAAAAGCTGCAGCGGAATTACGGCCAGAATGGGGGAAAAAATTTCTGAAACGTGCGGAATCGCAAAAAAGTCATCAGACTGGGCCGCAAGTTTATCGTCCCCTTCCGTACCGATGGCAATCACAATGCCGTCGCGCGCCTTGATTTCCTGAATGTTGGAAACCATTTTGGTGTACGTCTTGGCCTCAGGCGCAATACAGATGACAGGCTGGTCCTTGTCGATCAATGCAATCGGGCCGTGCTTGAGTTCCCCGGCCGCATAGCCGTGTGCATGTGCATAAGAAATTTCTTTGAGTTTGAGCGCGCCTTCCAAGGCCGTCGGGTAATTGTAGCCGCGGCCGATGTAAAGAAAATTACGCCGGCGGTAATGCTTGCGCGCGCAACGGCGGATCGCTTGTGAGCCGCGCAGCATTTTTTCACAGGCAGCGGGCAACTTACGGAATTCACGCACAAGTGCGCCCAGTTCTTTGAGATGGATGCGTTTTCGCAGGGCCGCAAGATAAAACGCCAAGCTGATCAGTGTGGCCAGCTGGGCCGTATAGGCCTTGGTGGAGGCCACGCCGATTTCAGGCCCGGCATGCGTATAAATGACGGCATCCGCTTCGCGCGCAATCGTACTGCCCACCACGTTGACAATCGCAAGGGTAAATGCTTTTTTCTGCTTGGCAATCCGGAGTGCCGCCAACGTATCCGCGGTTTCGCCCGACTGCGTAATTAGAATCACAAGATCTTCGGGCCCGAGCACCGGATCCTCATAGCGGAATTCGCTCGAGATCGAAGATTCCACGGGCAGCCGAGCGCATTTTTCGATCATGTACTGGCCCACCAGACCCGCGTGGTAAGCCGTGCCGCAGCTAACTGTGTAAATTTTTTCAATTTTGCGCAGCCGGGCCTCTTCCTTTTTGCCCAATCCTTCAAAGGAAATTTGCGCCCGCCGGCTCACATGCTTTTGAATAATTTCCTCCAAAACGCGCGGCTGCTCAAAAATCTCCTTGAGCATGTAATGCGGATAGCCGCCCTTCTGGGCCTCTGCAACAGTCCACTGGATTTCGGTCAATTTGCGCCGGACGTGCTTCCGGGTTTTGAGCGCAAAGACATCCACGCTGCGAGCGCTCACAACGGCATAGTCATCGTCTTCGAGATAAAGCACACGGTTCGTGTAAGGCAATAGGGCCGAAACGTCGCTGGCCACAAAATTTTCATTCTTGCCAAACCCAAGCACAAGCGGATTGGAGCGTTTAAAAGCGAGCAGCGTGTCCGGCTGATCGCGTGAAAGCAGCACAAAGGCGAAATAACCCTGCATGCGTTTGACGGAACGCACGAGCGCTTCGATCAAATTCATCGTACGTGCATATTCGCTGATCAGATTAACCGCGACTTCCGTGTCAGTCTGGGATTTAAAGCGGTAGCCTTTTTTCTGCAGTTCTTCTTTAAGTTCGGCGTAATTTTCAATAATACCATTGTGAATGAGGGCAATGCGGCCGGTCTTGTCGAGGTGGGGATGTGCATTGGCCCGCGAAGGTTCGCCGTGCGTGGCCCAGCGCGTGTGTCCGATGCCGGTATGCGCTGTCAGAGTGCGGCCAGCCAGCCGCGCTTTCAAAGCCGAAAGCTTGCCTTTTTCTTTCAAAACTTCGATGCCGCGTTTAGCGCCGTTCAGGCAGGCAATCCCCGCCGAATCGTAGCCCCGGTATTCGAGGGGTTCAAGCCC
>JAHFHF010000118.1 GCA_023247055.1 Candidatus Omnitrophota bacterium | reverse complement strand
ACTTTGACCGCATTGATTTCTTTTCCAAAGACGCAGCGGCTTTCATCGGTTCGATCAAAAAGACCGCGGAAAAATTTGAATCGCAGTCCGGAGCTGTGGCGGTTCTGCCGCGTCTGACGACTTTGACGGCGCATCTTTTGCCCCAGACGACCGTGGAGTATATGGCTTTGCACGCGCTTGAAAACCGCCTTCAGCCATTGATGAGCACGGGCCGCACTTATACGCGCCTTGATTATCTCGATCCGGGTATCCCAAACGGGGTCCCAACCAAACGCGTGCAGCTTGATTTAATCCGCGGCCGGATTTATATCGATCCTGCGCTCGTCCGCGATACCGAGACGGCCTATACGCTGGTGCTTCAAGCACTCGAAGAAACGGATCCCGTCTACCTGGTTAAAACACGCACTAAGGAAATTCGTCAAGTCAACCCTTATGTAAACAAAGTTATTCCAGCCGAGGCGCCGGAAGGCCTAAGTCTTGCCGAGATGATGGCAGGCTCCGGGTATCAGGACATTCCTGAATTGCCGCCCTATGCCGACGAAAGCCTGCTGAAGGCCTGGCCGGATAAAGGCATGGAGTATGGTGAACTTTATGCGCAGATGCAAAAGTTCCGCCAGCGTCAAGTGTTTTTGCGTCATATCGATCAATACCGGCAGAAGGAAAACAAGCGTCTGGGCAAATTTGTCAATGCTGAAAAATTTCGCAAATGGCTGGAGCAGGTTATCGATATTAAGCCCGGGCAGTCTTTCTATTTTGCAACACAAGCCAAAGCCGTTGAATATTCGATCGACGGCCTGACTGGGCTTCAATGGGAGGGAAAAGCCAGCGGCATTTATATGCCTTATGAAGGCGTGGGCGTGGCAACGCCGCAGTATTTTGGAGTCGATGACCGGGGACGGTTTGTTCTCAAAAAAAACAGCGCCAACACGGACACCCGTAAATATCTTTTTTTACGTTATCAAACCGGCGAGGTCAATGCGTCTGGCGAGCCTGTAGCGGTGCTGGATGTCTTCGACCTTGAAACCGGAAAGAGGATCGAAAACCAGGAAATGGATATGCGCCGGCGCGAAGCGGCCATGGACGATGCTTTCAACCAGATTATCGAGCAGGCCGACCGCGCTAAGACCCAGCTGGACCTCAACCGGCTGCAATTTTTTATCCGTGCGTTTGTCGAAGGTATCCAAATCTCAGACGCCGAGTGGGCGGATTACCTTGTTTATAAAGAAAAAGAAGCCAAGAAAGCCAAGGCCGCCTTTGTCCCGGGCACTCGCCAGCAGGTTCTGCTGGATGTTAAAACACAGGTGCTGGGGCATCTGAGCCAAATACTTTACACCGTTTTGGATTCCGAAAATTACCCTGAGGAAATGAATTTTTCCGTTTTGCGGATGATGCTGGCGCATCTCAAAGCCGGTCCGGTGCTGCATGAAACGTCCGGCCTCGTTCAAAGGATTCAGAAAGCCCAAAACACTTTTTTGCCGACCACCGGCGAGCCCCGTGCCGCTCAACGCCTGCTGGATCATCTCGAGTTTTATTTGGTCGCCAGCGATCAATGGCCCGGACTCGAAGATGCGGCAAGCCCGGAGTATGCTGATAAACTCAAAAAGCTTGAACAGGAAGTGCTGGTGCCTTTGGTTCAGTATTCTGCCGGTTTGGAAAGCAATCTGCTGGCGCGCGAATTTATGTCCGGCCTTTTCGAAAATATTCTGCCGAATATCCGGGAGTACGTGCGTCTGCAATTAGAGCCTTTTTTGGCGGCGCGCGTTGAAGAAATCCGGCACAACGGAATCATGGCGCTATTGCCGCAATACCTGCAAGCCTATCAGCCTGCTTCCTTTCCCGGGCGGCCTGCGGGGGTTGCGATAACACCGGTCGAGCGCTATTTTATTCTAGAGGCCTTTGAACAGGCCGAGCAGGCCCGCCGTGAAATCAGCGTTGCTGAGGCTGCTGAAAAGGCGACCTACCACACGCAATACGGCGGGGTGGATATCGGGGCGAGTTCTGCACTCATCGAGTACCGGGGAAGCAGCATTTTGGTCGACGCGGGTGTGATGATTGATGATAAGAATACTCCTCCAAAATGGCCGGCATTTCAAAAACGTCCTGATGCAATTTTAATTACCCATGATCATGTGGATCACGTGGGCGCTTTGATCAAATTGTGGCGTGATCACCTCAACAAAGAAGTTCCTATTTACATGACTCAAGGTTCGGCAGAGTTGCTGCCGTATGTCTTGTCCTTCATGCTGATTGAAACGGAGGATGGATCCGAGCCTGTTTATAGTTCGTCAGAAATTGGAGAAATAATGCAACATGTTCATGTCTTAGAATCTGGCCAATGGTATGAAGCGGCGCCGGGGATGAAGGTTTATTTCCATGAACGGGTGGGACATTTGCATGGGGCTGCATCCTTGGTGGTTAGCACGCCGGATTCAACGACGCTGATCACAGGGGATATTTCTTACCGCGCCCAAGGCCCGGTTCCGGCATGGGAAGACATTCCGGAAGAAATCCGCCGGCACATTGACCGCGCGGTCATTGAATCCACCTACGGCATGCTCCGCCGGAAGCCTGAAGAGCAGGAAGAAAAGAAATTCCTGCGTTTCATGCAGGAGCGCTTCAATGCGGGAGGCAAAGTTCTGGTGCCTGCGTTTGCCAATGGCCGGACTCAGCGGGTGCTCAAGCTTGTGCTGGATCAAATTTTCAAACCCGAATACCATGATCCCTCGGAACCTAAACTTAGCAAAAATTTAAAAATTTATATCGATGGCCAGGCGGCCTGGTTTACTCTGGTTTATATCAATGCATATGCGGATCAGTTCAAACCCTATGCTTCTTGGCTGAAGACAAACCTCGTTATTATTCCAAGTTCAAGCTGGCCGGTTAAAAACGATAAGCAATTGTATGAGCGGTTTCCCAATCTCCGGGGTATTGTTTCCGCCGAGGTCAACACCCGTTCTCAAAGTATGGAAGCCGGCCGGTTTCGGTCACGGCTGGGTCGCTGGAAGTGGTTTTCGGATGTGCTGCGCGAAGACGCGATGGAACGCGATGAAAAGCATCCGACTTTGATTATTTCCAGTTCAGGCAATGCAACCATGGGCCGTTCGCATGGGTGGTCGGCACGTTTGGTCAACAACCCCGTTCACGGCTTGGCCTTTATCGGTTATATGGACCCCGAAGAAGCGGGAAGCAGCCTGCTGAAATTTGCGTTGGCTAACCGCGGCGTTAAGCGCGCGCTTGCCAAGCAGTTTACGTTTAAAGAAATCGGCAGTGTTCCTGTTTTGGCGCAGGTTGAAGAATTTGGTTTGTCCGGACACATTCAGGGCCAGGATATGATGAAAATTCTCGAGACGATCGGCCCAAGCTTGAAAGAAATCATCATTCAGCATGGCAACGACCGGGCCCGTCAGGCGGTGCTTGAATGGATTTCTGAAAACCATCCGGAATGGAACCCTCACCAAATTAAAACCGGCGAACGCTATCCGGGAGCCGTGCCGTTGACGCGCGCGGCTTTGGCTGAGCGCAAAACTTTTTTTGACAGCTTGTCCGCGGAACCTTTGCCGGGTAAACCGGCGTCAGTTAAAACTCCGGCTCCTTCCGGTTCTTTGGCAGAGGCATCCCAGGATGCTCTCATTGGCACTAAAACTCTTTACGATCAAATCAAGGCTTCGGGTACTTTGTTCAACGCGATTGGCAAATTGCAAGACGGCGATTTGAAACTTCTGGCGAGCCTCACGGAGCCTATTCCGGAGGGGGGCAAACTTATTCTAGACAAGACGGATTCCCATCCTGAACTGCGCGTCAAAGTGACCCCAGCGGCACGGGAAAAAATAAGCGCAGAAATTTTAAAGAGAGAACAGAGCGGATCTGAACAAGCGCCCCGCCGTTCCCGTGAAACAGCACTGCGCTCTGAATTGCGATCTGTTTCGAATAACCGGATGCAGGCTGCAACGCGTGATATCTTTGCGGAGCACATCTATCCACTTAACTGGACGGCCGCTGAACTGCGCGCTGAATTGCAGAAATGGTCAGCGCAGGCAATGGCCTATTTTGAGACGGCGCTTCAAAAATACTCTGAGTTGTTTCGCTCAGCTCAAAAAATCGCGGCCGATGATGAGCCGCGTCAATTAGTGGACACGCGCCGTGATTTGCCGTCTGCGGCTGAAGTGATTCCCATATTGGCTCTGCTGGCGAAACGCCAAAGCCTTCATTACGTTCTTTTGTCACCGGCTGTTGAGGCGGATAGTGCAAAATTAATGGCCGATCTGGAAGAACGCCTTGCCAGCCCGGAAGTCCGGGCGCTGTGGGGCGAGCTGTCGCTTAAAACTATTGGAAATCGTTTCCGGATGGAATCGCTCGAGATGTCCGCAGGGTCGCCTGACGTGGCCATGAAAATCGCGGCGCGGGCGCAGATTTTGGCCGGACGGCACAAGGGAATGACGTCGGCGGTTATTGCGGCCGATGGCTCCATGAGCCGGGCCATGGCCGGCGATGCGCACAAATATCGCTTCCTGAATCTCTATACGCCCGAGGGCCTTGAGCGCACGGCGGTCCTTTGGATGGCGGCCGAGCTTCTCGATGAACTCACTGAAACGATGCTGGCCCGCTTTGACAGTCAGAGTTTTCTCACCGATACCCGCTGGCGCGGTCTTTGGACCGAAATGCGGCAAATTCTTGCCCTGCGCACCGCTGCTTAATGCTTAACGCGTTGCGCGAGTTTTCCCCCCTCTTAATCTCCCCCCGAAAAGCACGGGGGGAGAAATAAAAGAGACTTCATAACTTCCTCTTCCGTGTTCTCCAAGAAAAAATGGATATATTTCCTCCCCCCATGTTTTCCGGGGGGATACTGGTTCTGTTTCCTCCCCGTGTTTTCCAGGGGATGTTGGTTCTATTTCCTCCCCGTGTTTTCCAGGGGATGTTGGTTCTGTTTCCTCCCCGTGTTTTCCAGGGGATACTGGTTCTGTTTCCTCCCCC
>JAHFHF010000055.1 GCA_023247055.1 Candidatus Omnitrophota bacterium | reverse complement strand
CATCTGGGTTTGAAGGGTCTCCGGATCCATATCTGCGGTAATCATTAACGCTGCTTTTCTACCGCCGGTTCCGGCAGGACGCACACGCAAAGAACTCATCCGGTCCAGTCCAGAAAGAAATGTCCGGCGCACGCCCCCTCCATCAACAAAAACACTGACGTGGTCGAATCCCCATGCAAAATCCAGCACGAAGCGTCCTCCCGGAATAGGCTGATAAACATTTAAACTGCCTCTGAACCGGTCAACAAACAGGGCTCCGTCCGTTTTCCATACTGCCTGTGTATGCGTCACGAGGTCGCTATTCTTGGGCTGCCCTGTGTGCTCAAAAACCTTAAAATACTCTTCAGGCAAAACCTTTTTAAGAATACCTAGCATTTCCGCATGATCATTGGTGTTCGCCACAAGTCTAAGTTCTTCAAGAATCTCGATTCCGCCGTCAGAAACCAGCGCTGTGGGCAGAGAAACGGAAGAAGGTGATGTGGAAGGTCGCGGGGCGAAGGAGGACGGAGATGTTTCTGTAGTGGCGGGTTCCAAACCCGCGCCTGTCTGCTCGATACGAAGGACAAGTTTGAAGTCCTCATTCTGAATAATGAGCCCCTTGCCTGCCACATAGCGGATTGAACCCGCGGGCAGGCCGGGAATCTCTTTTTGAGCAAAGGGAATCCAATGATTGAGAATTTCTTTTTCGGAAATATTTTTGAACGTCACATAAAATTCTCTGTGCTTAGAGCCCCTTGGCGCAACCACTTCGAATGCTGCCAGATCGGGAACTTGATCCGCTTGCTGGCTGGATTTAGCAGTGATCAAAATATTCGTCTCGCTTAATGGCTGTTCTATGAGGCTATTGCCTTGTTTAATCGACAAGCGGCCTCTGAAGCTTCCCTTTGAAAACCCGGATCCCCATGCCCAACCCGTTAACCACAGGTGAATTTGACGGGGGTCATCTGCTGAAAACTCTTTGACAAGCGGCAAACCTAAAACAAAATTGAATCCGCCTGTCCCAGCCTTATATTTTCTCTGATTTTCATCCAAAACAAACCACTTTAGCAGATCGCCGCCGCCGGCCAGCGAATCTAATTCGATTTTCTGCTCCGAGGATTCCACCGCGGCAATGCTATAGTCCGTCCCCTGCAATAGATCACGAACGTTTTCTTCAATAAACTCACCGCTGACAGCACTGGCAAAAAGCTCCGTCAGATCTTTTGCTTCCGGAGGTATGCTGAACTCATCGTCATTCGCCAGAATAGGCGTCACACCTGCCGGCGCGCGTTTGCCGTCTGTCCCTTTTGGAGTGTCTGTCACCAGGGGTTCAGGAGAAACTTTCAATGCAGAAATAACTTTGTTCCAATCCAGCACTTGCAGAGGAGGATTATCATTAACAAAAATATCATTCCTGACCCTCTCGGTAAAAAAATCATACACATTAAGATGTGTGTCCTCTGTGGCCTTCAAAATCGCCTGGTAACTGCGCATGGTCGCGTCAACGACCCAAAACCGCAGGTAATCTCCGGGTTTTAACTGTTCCGGGCTTGTGACCTCCGAATAAACATTAAATAGGCCGGTCAAGGCTTCTAATCTTTCAACCAACCGGCTAAAACGAACGCGTATGGCTTCTTGACGCGCCGTAATCTGCGCTTTATTATCAATCGCTTCTAATTTGTTTGCAGCGCGGCTGTCTACAGCCGCTTTTGCTTCTTCTAATGCAAGGACTTCTAACCCTAATTTTTCAGCCTCCTGTTTGAGTTCACGCGCTTCGACCAACCGGTCACCCGTAAGATTCGCCGCCGATTCAGACGCTGGTATGGATGGAACTGCGCTTGAAGGAGACGCTGCCGGCCTGCTTTCACGAATGATGAAAATGCTTTGCCCATCATCGAGCAGGAATTGCCGTTCGTCCTCGTTCCAGGATACGCGGCCTTGGATACCTGCTCGCGTAAAAGATTTCACCACATTAGCGATTGAATCCCGCATCACAGGCGTGAGTGCGGCAAAGGTCAGTATCGTTTCGTCCCGACCTGAATTCGATTGGTTGGAAGGGACAATATGAGCATTCTGCAGATTCTCCAGACTGCCGAACGGCAGCCATGCTTTTTCTAAATTCTGATCTCCGTTCGGAGTCGCGACACTTTTATCTTGTTCGTAAAACAATTCAAGCGAGTCCGCGGACTCAGCAATGTGAGGCTCCCAATCGCCCGAATGAAAGCGCAGCCCAAAACCTCTCAGACCAAAATTTGTGGCAAACTTTTTTTGGGGCGCAATAAAAACAGCAAGTTGTTGAGTTTCATCCGGTGCAGGCGCCATCCCCGTTGTTGATCGGCCCAATACTGCAAGCTTATTTCCAGTATTGGCGTTTAGAAGCTCAATTTTGTAAGCGCCGCCCGGTGAAGAGGTGGCATTAATTTTGAAAGCCGGAGAATCGAGACCCAACGCAGCGACCAACTCAGCGCCCGAGGTATAAGTTGTTGTTAAAGCCATCATGGTTCGCATCACATCCGCAAGGTTGACATCCTTGATAAGCGCTGCGGCATTCGAGGATGAACGCGCAGCATCCGCTTTCACACTTTTTGCCGCTTCCCGGACCACAACCCGGTAGCCGGGCATTTCGATGAGCAAGCCATTTTCCGGAGAAAAGGAGGCTTGATGGTGCTCAAAGTAGGTGCTGGTCAAATAAGCTTGAAGATCGGCCTCTATCTCCTCGGGGGCGCCTAACTTGCTAATTTCTTTAACAAGAATGCGCAGTTCCGGCAAATCGCCGGCGCGTACCGGTGCAACAATTTTTGCTTCAAGAATATTAGACTCCTCTCCAAGAGGTACCAATCTCGAAGAAACGCCGGAAGATCGTTGAACACCCAAGTAGGAGAGGGCGATTCCACCACCAAACCCGAAGGCGAGAATGTCTTCTTTGGGACCTGATTCTGTGAAGTAGCCGGCCGGCACAGGCAGATGGACAGACGAACTTATCCAAGGTCTGAGTGAAACTGAAACCCCTGCGTTTCCAAAATTTTCAAGCAGCCAAAGCGAATAGCCTTCTATGTCCGCATCATTGAGTTCTTTCGGCTCTTGTTTAACCGAAAGCCCGCGTTGGCTGAAATAGTCTTTAAACTGATCAAAATCAAAGCCTGGTTCTCTCGAGATCCGCTGGAAATCCAGCAAATCAACAGCATCCGCGAACATAGAAGCAGTGGTGGAGGTAACGTTCGTTTCAGCAGCGGGGCTTTGTCCCTGGTTCCCGAATACGGCGCCGGCTTCACGGATCGTTAGAATTAACCGGCCCGGAATGGTAAGCACAAAGCCTTTTTGGTTTGGAAACTCTTCTACTCTAGCATCTTTTGAATGCGCCTGAATCTCAGGAAAAACCCTTTGCGTAGTTAAAAAATCAAAAAATGCTGTCGTCATGGTTTTAAGCTGGATATCGATACTGCGCGGATCCCCCCCCGGCGTTTCCGGCCTGACCACGGCACTGAGAATATTTCCATGGCTGAACATTGTGCTTTGCCAACGCGCATACCGGAGCGAATCATCCGGGCCTGATGTGCTGTGGTGGACAAAATAGAGGCTATCATCAACGTCGTCTCCATACTGCCCATGTATCGCAACCTTTCCATATTCATCTTTTTTATCATAGATAACAGAGAGCACTCGTTCATGCCCCTGTTCAAGAAAAGCCTCGACGCTCAAGATGCGTTGATCATCTTGATCAACTTCAAGCCGATATCCCAAACTTTCCAAGTGCTCACGGATTTTTCCACCTTCCCTGAGATCCGCTTCGGTAAAATTCATGTCCAATTGCATGACATCGAATGCGCCGTTACGGCTTAATGCGGCATCGGGCTTGGCTTGGGGCAATGCCGCCGGCGCAGCAGAAGACGCAGGAACCATTTCTTCTTTTTCCCTCGGTGCTCCGTGCTCCGTGCTCGGTGCTTTCTCACTCACAACCAACTTCGCATCCGGATGATCGACTTCGAGCACGCCGCGTTCGGCATCCCAGACCGCGGTGCCGGGAGCCTCGATCGCTTTGTACCGTTCTGTAAACTCGCCCAGTTTTTGCTGCATCTCCGGGGTGAATTCTTTGAGTTGGACATAATATTCGACACGTTTGCTCTTTGAACGAAAAGCGGGAAGTACCGCCATACCGGCAAGATTATTCCGGTTTCCTAGATGGGTATCAAAAACATCCGGCGCGGTAAATACCATGGCATTGTCATAATCCTCTTCGTGCGTCGTTCCAAGGTTCAGCGACAAAAAGAGGTCCCCTTCGCCTCCTTCCAGCCCGCCGGAGACTCCAAACTGCCATGATTTTTTCCCATTGCGCCCGCCCGGAGTGTTCAGACCGATAGCCGCTTTGCCATTTCCATCCGAACGGGAATAAATAATATCGTTCTGACGTCCGTAGGGACTGCCGCCATCGCCGGGGCCCGGCTGGATCGTCGCCGCACTGCTCGTACCACTCGCATCATCAAAAAAGTGGATGAACTGCATTTTTTGTCCCTGAGGGGTATCATCGGCATATTGAAGCAGCAGGGAAGGTTGGCCCGGAACTTCTGACAAATTTCCAGAAAAACGGCGTTGTTCAGGCAAACGGCCCTCCGTAACTGCCTGAAAAGCCGCTGCCGGGTCTTTGCCCGGTTTTAAAGAAGCCAGGCGGTCCAAATATGCAAGCAAATCCATCACGCCGTCAGGTAGCTTTGCAGACGGAACCAGAACCGTCTGTGCCTGCTTGCTGTCTATCCCTTTTGAAGTGTCTGTCGCCAGAGGTTCCGAGGATGAACGCGCAGCTTCCCGGACCACTGAAAAAAGTTTTGGGTAACGCCGAGCCGCTCCGTCCTCAGAAATAACTTCCCATGCAATTTTTCGATTACTTTCTTTAGAGAAAATCTGACCTTTTCCATCGCGATCACCTTTGGTAACAATCAAGATTTTGTTTTCGTCAGGAAGATAGCCCCATGCCGTGACCTCCTGAAACAGCAGCGTAACAAACTCAACACGATCCCTTTCCTGCCAATCCATGTGTGCGCTAGAACCAACCCTTTCATCAAGTTCTTCATAGATAAGACGTACCATGCCTGAATTGTTTTCGAGCCTTAAGCGTGTCAGCCGGTCAATAGCGAGTGGCAGGTCTAATTGCGTTGAGTTAAATCCGATGGACGGAATGGCTGGCGACTCCGTGAGGGCCGTAGTTTCAACAGGGGGCGTTACGGAGGGTTCTGGACGGGGCGTGGGAAGCACGAGCTGCCAAGGCTGCCAATAGTAGAGCGCCGCGGAAAGGGCGTTGATCAGTCTCGAATAAGCCTCTTTTTGTTCTGATAGCGGTTTGTCTTTTATTTCTTGCAGTGCGGTTCTGATTAAACCGGATTTCCACGCAAGTTCTCCGGCCCCTCCAAGAAACAACGCCGCCAATGAGATGGAACGGTTATGTTCCGGCGTACCGGCATATCCCGCGGGACTATTGTTTTCGTAGACTAAATGTTCCGCCAAACTTCGGTTGACCGCCAAACCATATTTTTTCTCCAACAAGAGGTCTTCACGCCCTGCCTGAGAAAGCGCCGTCAAAATACCGGCCAAGGCTTTCACTCTCGAAGCCGCTTGCGGCGTTCCATTCGCGGTTTCGACGGCAAAGGCCAGCATGTCTTGATCTTTGTCATCGCCATATTTTTTCTCCAAAACAAAATCTGCGTAACCGCCCTGAAACAACGCGGTCATAACAGCCGAATACGCAATCGATTTTTCTGCGGGCCAGCGGACTTGTCCGGCAAGCTCCAGAGCCAATTCGACCAAATCCTGTTTTTGCTCTTGGCCATAACGTTTTTCAAAAACAAGGTCAGCACGGTTGCCCTGAAAAAGAGCGATCATCAACGAAGCGTAAGCCAGTGATTGATAAAACGGTTCTATTTTTTGACCAGCGCTCTCGAGCGCGACATCGACCAGGGTTTGATTGTTTTTTTCCCCATATTTTCTCTCAAACACCTGAACCTCACGACCCGCTTGAAATAACGCTGTCATCAAAAATGAGAGAACTTCTGGCTCCGAACGGGAGGAACGTATTGCGGCTGCTTCTACAACAAGCTGAAGCATATCCTGATCAGCGTCTTTGCCATATTTTTTCTGAAACACAAGGTCCGCCCGCCCGATTTGGATCAGAGCCATCACCAGGTAAGGATAGGCCCCTAGGGCTCCTCTTCCACTGGCGGCCGCTGCGTCCAGGGCAAGATCGAACAAATCCTGATTTCGCTGTACCCCATATTTTTTTTCAAAAATGAGGTCGGCGAGGCCCGATTGAGCCAGAACAATCATGGCATAAGCATAAACGGATGATTTTTCGGGATAACTTTGATCATCGGCTGCCGCCGAAAGAGCAAGCGTGAGCAGTTCTGCGGGGTTATAGCCTTTTCTTTTTGAAGCTTTATCCGCATAAAGAATTTTATTGATGTAAATACGCGCCCGGGACGCGCCGGATAAATTTTCAATTTTTAGCAGGTCCGTTAAAGCCTTACTGATCTTTGAAATCTCTGCAGCATCCCAGACGACAAAGGGCTCTCCCGCCAAAAATCCGCTGGTCATATGCCGGTTTAGCGGGAATGGCATTTTCATTTTAGTTTGGGTCAGCGCAGCCGACGCAGAGGAAGAAGCAGAGGCAAAAGGCGGAAGGTCGAAGTCGGAAGCATTGGAGACCGATGGAGCTTGATCGGCTGTTTTCTTACGCAGCGCTTTACTGTAGAAACGATCCGTGTAAGTATTAGAACCTTCTACTTTGGTATCACGGTCATAGAGTTGAAAAATTCCGTCTTGCTTGAGCCAGTAGAATAAATGATCGCCGGCTTCATCCCGGACTGGGAATAATTCGACGTAATTTTTAAATCTGGCATTAAAACCGCTGACTCTGCCATTTTCATTGTAAAGCGCACTCTCCGTTTTAGATTTTGTAGCCGTGAAATAAATATGGCCATCCGTGCCTGGAACGTGGTTGCCCACCGATAGAAACCACTCGTCTTGGCCCACTTTTCCGTTTTCACTAAAAATAGCCCATTGATCCTTGGAGTTTTTGACTCTGAAATAAACGTGCCCATCGGTGCTTGGGACGGGGTCGTCCACATAGGGGAACCACTCAACGCCGCCTATTTTTCCTGTTTCATTAAAAACTGCCCATAGACCCACTGCGTTTTTTACCTTGAAATAAACGTGTCCATCCGCACTGGAAATACAAAGTCCCCCATCTAAAAACCACTCATCGCCGCCCACTTTTCCCTTCTCATCGAACACCGCCCATTGATTCGCGGAGTTTCTGACACTGTAATAAATATGGCCGTCCGAGCTTGCAACAGGCACGGATATATAGGGATAGTCATCGCCGACCTTTCCGTTTTCATTGAAAATCGACCATTCATTTTCAGATCTTTTTACCCAGAAATAAACGTGTCCATCAAGACTAGGAACCAAAATGCTAATATCCTTAAACCCTGCGTCGCCGCTGACTTTCCCCTTTTCATTGTAAACGGCGTACTCTCTTTTAGAGTTTGCTGCCGCGAAATAAACGTGTCCATCGTGGCTTGGGGCCGGATCACCCACATGGGGGAACCATTCGTCCCCTCCCACTTTGCCGTTTTCATTGAAAATCGCCCATTCGTTTTCAGATTTTTTTACCCAAAAATAAACGTGTCCATCTGCGCTTGGAAAAGGAAATCCCACGTCCGAAAACCATTCGTTACCGCCTATCTTTCTGCTTCCATTAAAAATCGAAAATTGGTTTTGAGGATTGCGTACGCGAATATAAACATGCCCGGCAGTGTCAAACCGCACTGGCGAACCAGAGATATCATACCCTGGCGGCAAGAGTATCTGCTGCGAGGTTCCGTCACTGCCGATCTGCCAGTAATCCTTCTGGGCATCTTGCCCCAATGAATACATCACATTAGGAATATTTTCTGCAGCAGGCGCTAGAACCGCCGCGGAAGACTGGGACGGCGTTACTACCGGCGCTGGATTGGCGGCCGCTTCGGTAACTGTCACCGGATTTTCCTCTCTCGTTGCTCGTTGCTCATCGCTCGTTGCTTTTCCTCCCACAAACAACACCAGCTTCGCATCCGGATGATCAACTTCAAGCACGCCGCGCTCAGCATCCCAGACCGCGGTGCCGGGAGCATCGATAGCACGATAGTTTTCGACAAAAGCCTCGATTTGGGTTTTAGCTCCATCCGACAGATCAGCCAGTTCAATGTAATAAACCGGTTTGCCTTCGCCCGATTGAAAAGCGGGCACAAAACCCGCAGCCGCGATATCGATCAGATTCCGAAAAGAAAAGTAGCGAAAAACCGGCACATCATAATAATCCCTCGGCCCCGATTGCTGCTCATGGGTTGTGCCCTGGTTGAGTTCGAGCGAAAGGCCGCCATCTTTTGCAATTGCCGCGCACCAGCTTTTTTTACGATTGATATCTGCGCGTGCATTCAGAAAAGTTTCTCCTCCCTCTATATCACGAGCCACTCTGATCACCGCGTTGTGAAGGGTAAAACGTCCTCCGTCGCTTGATAACTGCTGAATCGTTCTTGGGCCTGCCCGCCCGCTGGGATCATCAAACACCTCGACATTGGCAAATCCGACACCCGGCGATTTAAACAAAAGAGACGGATGGGCTTGCGCTAAATCCCAGAATAGCCCGCTTTGATCTGTGTCCGGAAGCTTGTGGTCTTCGGGCAGCCGGTCGATAAAATCAAGAAGATCCAGCGCCCCTTCCGGAATACGAACCGATGGCGACAAAACGGTGCCAGGCACAGATTCGACAGGGACAGGTCCGGAAGGATTAGACCAGTCCCTATCTTTTTCAAGATTTACTTTGAAATAATCTTCGCCTTCATTGCTCACATCCAGCCGGGTTACGGAGCCTTTCGCGAGATCATAAAACATCAAATCACCGCTTTTACCTTTGAAAACGACTAAGAATTTGCGATTCAGAAGCCCTGCACGGTAAACCTTAAGACTGGTAGCGCTTGCGTTGAGCTCATAATCGTCAACCGCGATGAGATCGCCCTCCTGATAAACTTTTTCATCTTTAATTTCTCCTGGCAGATAGCGGTCAGAAAATTTCTCCGTTGCTGTGGCAATAATGCCAAACGCGAGCAATCCGATCTCGTTTCGAATCTCCTTAATTTCCCGCTCCAGCTTGCCTGATATTTTCTCAACAATGGCCGCAACAGGGTCAGGGCTCAAAGCGGCGTTTGTCTCGTCCTGGCGAGTAGAAATATCTACTTTTCTTTCCTCCGGCTTTCCATTCCGAATCACAATCTTCAGGTTGGGCAGGTCGATGATAAAATCAAGGCCGGCCCGCAGGGAAAAAGTACCTGGCTTGATATTGGCCGAGCTATACGCCGCTTTAACAAAACCTCTCATTTGATTTGTCAAGGCTTCATCCCATGCGTCCGTTGTCCAATAAAGTTCCACCGGGCCATTGGCCTTAGCTTGCCGGATATGCAAGGCGGATGGAAAGGGCAGAGACACTTCGCTTCCGATGTCATCCAGCAGTATCTTAAAAGGAGAGTTGTCTTGCTCCCATTCAATCGAAAATGACTCTATGGCTTTACCAAAAATAGTGATCTTTTGCTGCAGGCGAAAAAGAAAGTCTCCTCCCGGCGCATCAAATGTCACGAGCGGCGGATCGCCATCCCTTAAAACAACTTTGCTGCCGCTTGTTTGCACCTGATTTTCAAGCGGCGTCCCCTCCAGCAAAACGCGCAAATCTTCCGCTTCGGCTAAACGCGAAACGAGATTTGAAAGATAAGTTGTTATCTCGCGCGCATCGCCGGGAATGGCAATGGGATCAGGCGTCTCAGGCTGTACTATTCTCCCCCCTGTTTCAATCTTGATCGCGTCATCTTCCGGCTGGGCCAATCTTAAGATAAACCGGAAATCAGGCTGGTCGATGACAAAACCAAGCCCTGGAATCCATTGCGCCGTTCCGGAACTGAGGCCGGTTTTTTCAATCAATTCCGTGGCAAAGGTCTCCATTTCTCCGGCGTCGTCTTCTGAAATCTCTGAGACGGTCACATAGAATTCGGGCCGCTGATCATCCTTGGCCGGAAGCAGTGCCGCCTGTTTGATATTTTTATAATCCGCTGCCAGAGCTTCGGGGATGGCGTTACCGTCTTTGGTTACAAGACGCATCTCAAGATAATCTCCATCCATGACAAACTCAAAGGCATAGGGCGTTTCCACGCCCGCCTTGGTTAAGCGTTTCTTGAACACCAAGGTTTGTACATTCGCTTCAGGCTGTTTGAACTGCAAAAGAGGCCGATCCGCTTTTGGATAATCGTGGATATTGGCCATATTCGTGCCGGTTGATACCTCATGGTTCGTGTTTTTGAAAAGCGAACGGATGATTTTATTTGGCGGAAATATTTTTGTGAGGTCGGTAAGGCTTGAAAGCGTCGCCGTCAAATCGACAACGCCTTTGGGCACAGCCAGAGTATTCTTCTGTCCGGCGGAACGTGCCGGAACTTGGCGGCCGCTTTGCTGGCGCAAAACGATTTTGTAGCGCCGGCCTTCCAGCACAAGCCCGCGGGCCGGATCAAAAATGAGCGTTTCTTCCATGTCGCCGGCTGCTAAGCGAATGCTTTCAGCGATCTCCCGCATCCGGAGAATATCTCGATCGGTCCATGTGCCCACGGTCACGTAGGCCTCGAAACGCCCATTTTGCCCGCTGGGAATCACATGAAATGTGGCTTCATTCCCAAAGGTCTGTAAAACGAGTACTGGAACTGCTTCATAGCGCTCGGTCCAGCCTCCCCAGCCCAAGGTCATAGCTCCCGGATTTTGTTCACCCTCATCGTAAAAAGTCATATTGAATTTTCCAAGAGAGGTATCTGTGGCGGCGTCTTGCACGTAAAAATTCATATCACATCGTGCTTCATTCAAACCCCAGCCTTCCCGTCCCTCCTCGTCCGGCCGGTCAAGCGACTCTTTTTCGTTGATCCTGATTCGGCCGCCCGGCTTTGCTTCAATGAGCGGTTCAATGGCCGTACCGGCAAATGTACTTTTGACATAATCCGCAATACTTTCCTGCCTCTGCATCAGACGAACCATCTCGGTCGCATCGATTGCGCCTTTGGGCAGTGAAAACGGATCATCGGTGTCGCGCATGCTGCTGCCGGAAAAGTCAGGGGCTTGAGTATCCGGACTGGAATCGTCCGCTGGTGGGAGTGGACGGTTGCGGTCGTCAGTGGCAGGAGGAGCAGAAACGGTATCATTGGCGCTGAAAGTAAATTTGACCGGCAGGACGGGTGTTGCGCGCAGAGCACTGTCGCGATCGCCTTCCGCATCCTCCTCGAGCGGATAGACAACAGCCAGATCGCCCTGCCACTGCGTGCCTTCAAAATCTTCGGGCAAGATCCCGCCTTTCTTTAAGACCGCCGTCAGCGCCTGCGTTGAAGGTACGAGCAGCAGCATCGGGTTCTCCTCGAGAGCAAGCTGTTCAAAAACGAGTCCTTTAAACTCAGATTGAGCGATGACCTCGCCCCCATCGACATTGTCCGGATCAAAATCCTCTTTGGGTGAACGGCGGATTTCAACGACCGACCACGGCTTTTCACGGTCAGAAAAATCATTGATGATCGAAAGCGTATAAATACTTTCGTGTACGGTAGAGGACGGTTCTAAATCCTCCTTTGCAGTGTCCTCCTTTAAAAAAAAGAAACGCGTCCAGTTGCGCACGTCTTTGGGAGTGCCTGTTTTCGGCGCATCTTTGTCTTCGTAACGCACGTGCCAATAGCCGATGACTTTTTCGGGATCTTGAGAGGCGTAGTTGGAGGGAACGTCAATGGGTGAGCGGACTTCGGAGCGGGAGGAAGGAGAGGTCGAAGGTCGAAGGTCGAAGGTGGAAAGAAAGCGAGCAGAGTTAGAAGTCGGAAGAGAGGCGCTCGAGATTGCTTCGGCCTCAGTTCGTTTGCTGCCTCGCAATGACAAACTAAAGGGGAAAGAAGAAAAGCCGCTCGTCATTGCGAGGACAGCCAACGGATGGACCGGACGAAGCAATCTCATAGCCATGGTGGATAATGACGCCCCAACACTCAAGGTGCCAGGCACCCTGAAAAGCGGGAGCCAGGCACCTAGTTCATCTTCACCCTCTTCCCTTTTATCCCTCTCCTTCTCTCGCACTTCACTCCGCGCACGAATTGCTTCAAAAATCTCCTGGGCACGCTCTTGAAGTTCTTCGGCATCGCTCGTTTTTACTTTCAATTTCATCTTGGCGTCTGCGGAAGCTGCGTTTAATGTCTGAAAAATCCACAAAACAGATCCGGCAGCAAATTTCACATTCATGCTTTTCTCAAATTGAATTAACAAATTAATCAATCTCGCATCCGAAATCCCCTTGGCCTCAATCTCCATGCCGGAAAGCCAATCCATAAAAGACACCGTGTTTGCCGTTTCTCCGAGTTCCAAAGCTGCCGTATCACCCGTCAACGGCGCGGAGGAGTTGTCTGCACGCGTTGACCTTGGGTTCACCGGCTCTCCTGTCTGTGTTGAGCCGGGCACCGAGCCGGCGATGGTTGTCTTCAGATCATCCGCCGCAACAGACGGCAAACCCCATACCGTCACAGTGAATTGCTTGATAAATCGAATTTGACTTGGCGCTTTTTTCAGATGAGAATCCGCTGTGACAAGGTTAAGATCAAGATTCAAACGGCCAGCGGCTGCGGCATCCGCAAGTTCGGCCTTGGTGATCACGCCCTGTTCATACATCAAAGCCGCCAGCTGATCAAAAAAACTGCCGGTCACGTAAAAGCTTGAAAGATTGTCTTCGATTATCCCATTCAGCAGAATTTCACCGGGCATACGAATTAAAAATCGCTGGTTGAAAAGCCTGCCGCCGTTGGCATCTTTACGGTCGACGTTTAAATCAATAGTACTTTCACCTATCTTTTCCTCGTACGAAATCGAAAATACATTGGATAAATTGTCTTTGTTTCTCTCCCAAAAATATTGATAAAAACGCTCGTCGACATTGATTTTATGGCTGGCGCGTCCGGCCGATCCATTTGTCTGGAGTTCATAATTATAGAGGGTGCCCTTACGAAAACCCATGCCCTGAAAAAGTTCATCCCATGTTTTCTGTCGTACGGTTTGTCCGGCTACCGGTGTTTGCGTGTCCGCCTTGAAATCAACATTCACCGGATCATAAGAAATTTTTTCAGGCGTCAAAGCAGCCGGTGTTTTCGACGCCGCTGTTCGGCTGGTTCCCTCGTCCTCTTTACCCTCCCTCCTTTCCCCTTTTGCCTTTTGACTATCTTCGGCCTCTCTGACCACGACCCGGTAACCGGGCATTTCGATGAGCAGGCCGTCCTCAAGAGAAAAGGATGCTTGATGGCGCTGGCGGTAGGCGCTCGTCAGGTGGGCTTTAAGTTTCTTTTGTATCTGATCCGAACGGCCCAGCGCGCTCAACTCTTCGACAATAATCCGGAGTTCCGGCAGATCTCCGGATCGCACCGGTGGAATGAGTTTAGCTTCGCGAATGTTTGAATCTTTTCCGAACGAAAGCAAATCAGCTACATAAGCTGGAGGCTTGAGAATCTCCAAACCGTTTAAAAATTCTGCTAACTGCACGGCCAGAAAGCCATCTTGATTGTCCGAATTTGTAAGATAGTCGGCGGGTATAGGCAGCGCAATGGACACTTCCACTCGATCTCCTTTCGAAAAAATAAGTTCTGCGTTACCCAGATTTGCCGGCAGGCTGAGCACATACTGTTCCGCGCCGGTGCTGCTATAGGGTAGTGGCTCCTTTTTGACCGCCTCCGGTGTGGCGACAAGGCCGAGATTGCTGAAATAATCACTAAACCGGTCGAAATCAAAAGATAATGCTTCAGAAGACCGCGCTTGTGCTAATTGATAGAAAGCCAGCAAATCAACCGGCTCTGTGGCCAGCGCCGCAGAAGCCGCCTCAAGGACAGGTCCATTTCTTCTGGACCTGTCCTTGGTTCCGGGCGCGGGCGAATCGGATATGACGGCACCGGCGAGACGATGGATCCATAAATAATCACCCAACAAATATTTCGGAACGCGCTGTTTGCCTTCGTAAAGGACATGGCGATAGTAGTCTTCATCCGCGTGGGTCACAAAGGCGCTCAAACTTTCAGTGTCCGGTTCACCGCGCAATACGACAAAATCCTTAATGTCATTGCGGTCTTCCGCTGAAATCCGTTCCCCATCTTTAAATACCGCCGATTGCTCTTCGGCTAATGTCGCCTGGTAGAATAAATGACTTTGGCCGTCGTTCCCAAGCGCGTACTCCGGCTCATCATCGATCTGCAGTAAACTATAGGCGCCTTGAATCTCGCCGTCCAAAACAACGAAGCTGCCTATACTGGTTGCCGTGGCTGAGAAATAATAATGCTTCCGGCCGCTCTGATCTCGCACAACGTGAAAATCTCTAATATTCTTGAGATCCTGAATAGAATTAATAGTACTGGCATCGCCAAAATAACTTGTAAGCGTTTTTGGGGTTATTTGAATGCGTTCATTGCTGCCGTCACTGCCGCGAATAGCCCAACCTTCATCGTCTTCAACCAACACGAAAAGCACATCGTCAGCCTCAAGACGCGGCTCATTAAGCGGCGCTTGAGCAGTCTCTGCGTTAGACGCAGAGGCAGCCTCAAGACGCGGCTCATTAAGCGGCGCTTGAGCAGTCTCTGCGTTAGACGCAGAGGCAGCCTCAAGACGCGGATCGCTCTTACCGGCAGTGAGGCCCATAATGCGTTTGTAATCACCCAGGAACTCTGGCTCTTGAGGGCCCTCTGCGCCACGATGAAGCCGGGCTTTTTCTTCAGATTCTCCGGATAGAAAATAAATTTCGCTTTGCCCTTTGGTCGCGGTCCAAACCAATTTGGCAGAACCGATCCACGGCAAGGCGTTTTTCGTCACCGGCACGCCATTGTCGTAAAGTTTCCATTCTGTCCACTCTTGATTCCGCTCCAAATGCAAAAAATGCAATGTGCGGGTCTTCAAATCGATGGCCGATCCTAAGAGTCTCACGTGATAGGCGCCTTTTTTCTGCAGCGGGGATTTATCGCGATAGGCATAATACCGGCCTTCGCGGATTGCCACAAAACTGACGACTGGCATGCCGCTGATCGGATCAAGGTCCAGTGACAAAGACTGTATCCCGCCAAAATAGTCTTCGATAAAAGGACCATCCTGGTTCCAAAGTCTCTGCCTCAGACTCCCGCCCTGTTCTTTGATCACAAAGAAAAAGTGTGTCTGGCCCTGCCGGTCTTGAATCACTTTAAAATCAGAAAAAGAGCCTCCTCGATCCTCGTCTGGAATATTAAGCGCTAGATCCGTGCCGTCGGAGCCGCGAATCACGGGATTGCCCTCTTTATTTGTCACGATGGCATAGAGAATGTTGGCCGTAGCATTCACATCCACGTTCGCCGGCACAAGGGCCGTCTGCGGCGGTGTTTCTGAAGAGGCCTCTAAAGGTACCGGAATAACTCCTAAATCCGCGACTTCCACACGCAGCACGAGACGGTCTGATTTCATTTCGAATCCGCTTTCAGTGACTTCCAATGGCGGATAATTATACGTTTCTACAAATCGAACAAACGAATCGCGAAAGGCTTTTAAATCGAGCGCTTTGACTTTCGCATGGATGATACGCGGGGTTGTGATGCGACCTTCCGCATCCAGCGTTTCAGGCGTTAAATCCCAGGAGACAATATTTCCAACTTCGCCAAATGCAATCGAAGTTTCAGCCTCGCCAAAGACCATATAAGTTTTTCTTTGATCGCCGACTCCTGGCGTAATAAGCATGACCACACTGCTCTCAGAGGGCTTCTGCTGATCGAAAATTCCTCTGAGCCAGATACCTTGCCTGCCCACAGAAACCGAAATATTTTCCCCGGCGCTCCCAGCCCGCCCCCCAATTACCACTCTCGCGCTGGCCACGAATTTGGAATCTAAACTCATAATCGTACCTCTGAAAGCACTGCCTAAAAAGTCTCTGGCACGCGCAACGGTTCGAGGCAGTGAGCCTTCATCAAGCGGCAGTTCGAGAAGCGATGAAAGGTCAATCGAAGGGGTTGTCGCGGCCAGTTGAAATTTATCGCTGGGCCGGGCAGTGGGTTCTGCGGCCGGCGTAGACACGGCGGCAGATTCAGGGCCGTTGGAATTAAGTATTGCGTCCCCGGAATTTGCAGCGTCTTGATGCGAAGCATATTTAAAAATATTTTTGTAGATAGCATAGCCCTCTGGCGAGTTGGCCTCAGAGGCAGAGACAATGACTATTTTCTGAAGCATGCCGTCATAAGCCGGAAGTGTAAAGTCTGTAAGCAAATGGCCCTGGCCCCATGCTTTAATTTCCTCAATGATCTTATCAGGCAGCATCAGGTAATAAATTCTCTCACCCTTTACATTGACCAAATTGAAATCAAATAGCCCAGGGAACTTATCTCCAATTTGTATCGTATACTGCCAGTGGTTACTTTCACCCACACCACGAAGAGTTAATGAAACTATTTCTGGCGCTGCAATCCCGCTTGTCAGAGATAAATTCGTAAAACTCGATGCGCCGGGCGGCACGTTTTCTTCTCCGGTAACATAAAAGCCGTAGTCTCCTTCTGTGAACTTCTTGGCGCTGCTGTTGACTCGATTGGAAGGTTGCTGCGAATCTTCCGGAAGAACAAGGTAAGATTCGCGTTCGTATGGGGGAAGCGTGCGCCTATCCACTTCCTTAAATTTTCCCGGACCGATAAGATTGTCGAAAATTTCTTCCGCATCGCGTCCTACGGCATCAAAACTCGCCAAAACAGCCGTGGAGGTCGTGGGGGTGCTTACCTTGAGTGGAAAAAATGCGATTTTTAAATACTTATCTTCGAGCGTAAGCAGACGCTGATTCGCTTGCCATTTCACTCCATCGATACCGATTTTACTATTAACATCTTGGGCAAAGGCGTCAAATGCCGCCGCGTCCTCTGGCGTAATTTCGTTGACGCCAAAATAAAATTCGCGCCGCTGATCGCCCAGCGGGCTCTTCGGCGCCTGGCGCTCACGAATAAGAAACACCGAAACAATTTCCATGTTAAGCATGGTTGAGGACGGAAACTTTTTGTCCTTTTTTTCTCCTGGAGCAAAAGCCGTGAGTCTTAATTCAGTTTGAGGCTGGCCCTGGCCCGGCTGCGTAGCGTCACGCACCTCTATAAATGCCGGCAAATCCTTGGGATGAGCCCAAACCGGACCCATGTAACCTTTGAGACGCAGGCCCGGCCTTGTTCTATTTGGAGCGCTGATTTGCGCAATGGTATTTTTGACTTTGGCCTGCGTACCGGGGAGCCATTTTTCCTTTGGATGCAGCTTCAAATAGCCGCTTGCGGGGGAACCGTCATCCTCATACTCTTTCCAAGAAAAAACTGTTTGCAAAATACGCGAGACTTTATCCAGCTCCATTCCCCGGACGGTGAGTAGAGTCGAAATATCCTCTGCCTCAGAAGGCACGAGGCTGGGCCTCAAAACTGCGGTAGGCGGCTGGCGAATGCCGCTGTCTAGCGAATCTTCTGCAGGTGCCGTTTCGTCAAAATTAAGACGCAGAAACATGTCAATGCTTTTGCCGTCAGCTTGCGAGAGAGGCAGGATCTCACCGTTTTTTAATCCCAACTGCCGGAAAATTTGCAAACCCTTGGGCGGAAGACTGAAATCAAGCTGGAATAAAGGCTGGCCGGACTGTGTTTCGCGGATAAAGGATTTGCGAATATCAGTGAGAGAAACTCCTATTTCCGTCTGATCTGGTCTGTGAATCTTCACCCATTGCCGTCCGTCGCTAGCGGTATGCCACTGAAAGTTAACCGGGATGTTCCCGTCCCACCAATAAAAGTTGAGCACGGCCTCACTGGGCGAGTCCTGCGGGGGCATTTTATTCGTCAAAAGCGCAAAGACTCCTGTCCAGATCCCATGAAACCAATTCACCTCGGTAGAATTATTGTTAAAGGGACTGCTCGCCTTTATTCGTTGAACTCTCTGCTTGTCCCAAGGCCTTTCCACTAATTCCCGCTCCATTGAAACAAGAAACTCTCGTATATCCTCAGGTGTCTTGACTTCGGTGCCAGCAGGTCGAAAAACTGCGGTAGGTGCCGTTTCCGGCGGTTTTGTGGCGGGCAAACGGACATCACTGTCTTCCGGATTTTCTTGCACGACAAACTTGTAGCGGTCCATTTCGATGCGCAGAGTTTTGCGTGCTTTATCGTAAATAACTTTGTCATCGCCAAAGCCCGCAAGATCCATCTTGCGCATAAAATCTTCAGCCGCACGAATAACCGCCGGCGTCCAGTTATTGATAAAAACATAGATTTCAAAAGGGGCGCTCTCGAGTATTTTATTAACAAAAATTCTAGCTGCGTTTTTACGGCTTCCGAGATTAAGCAGCGCAACGCTGTCTGCCCCAGGCCTATGAACCTCCAATTCCACGACTGCGTCCTTTACTGAAAAAATCAGATCGACTTTTGCTTGATTGTCAGCGCTAATCATTTTGAGCCTTAAATTATTTTCATCGCTGTGCCGATTGGAATCGAGACTGATGTAGTGAGGATCCGAATTAGCATCCTCTCCATCGAAATCATTGACGTTAAAGGCCGTAGCGGCCAGGCTATTTTTAAATAATTTCAGCGCATCCGTGGAAGGTCTGAGGCCATCTTTGAGTCCATCCGCCAGCAGCGCGGTCAACTCCACCGAGCCTTCGGGTACGAGCGGGGTAGTCAATGCGGCTGATGCTTCAGCCGCAGGAACTGTTTCCGCTTCTGCCATAGACGGATGCTGATTTTCAAGCTGGGCTTCCACGCTTTCGATTCCCACTTCGGGAAACTCTATCTGGAGGTCTTGTATCCATTGGCGAAGATCTCCAAGCGATGGGAATGTTTCAAATTCGAAATCCGCCCCCTGCGCAAGAAAGTAAGCCGCATAAGCGGTTGGCAGAGTACCGACAGGTGGGACCGAGTCGATGATCAGCACTCCCGATGTTGCTTTATCAGGAGGCCCTCCGATCGAAGAAGCGTCATAAAGAACGGCTTCAAAGGCCAATGTCGAATCTTTAAAAATGAGCCCTGCCGGAGCCGGCGGTTCTTCTTTTGGCAGTTTGGCCCCGGGCCGTGTCTGCTTTTCCACAAGGGCATTGAGCACAACCGACTCTGAAGTTAAATTGCGCACATAATCCCGGCGGCTCCACGTTACACGCCCGACACCGCGTCCGATGGCAACCGATGTTCTGCGTTCTTCGGGCTGTATCAAAGAGCCCGCTTCCATGCCGGCCGTTTCATAGGATTGAAAACCATATTTTTCACCAAGCATCTTAAGAACCCGCTCTTTTTTTTGCGCCGGGTTGAGTTTTGCAAAACCCGAAAAATCAAATGCGCTCAAGATTGCGACAGCATCCGGCCGAGTTTCCAGAGGAAGTGTAATGCCGGGTTTAATAAGGCCTTGGGTATCCGAACCAGATTCGTCAGGCGATGAAAGTGGACGATCGCGATCGTCAGTGGAAGAAGGAGCAGAAACGGTATCATTGGCGCTGAAAGTAAATTTGACCGGCAGGACGGGTGTTGCGCGCAGAGCACTGTCGCGATCGCCTTCCGCATCCTCCTCGAGCGGATAGACAACAGCCAGATCGCCCTGCCACTGCGTGCCTTCAAAATCTTCGGGCAAGATCCCGCCTTTCTTTAAGACCGCCGTCAGCGCCTGCGTTGAAGGTACGAGCAGCAGCATCGGGTTCTCCTCGAGAGCAAGCTGTTCAAAAACGAGTCCTTTAAACTCAGATTGAGCGATGACCTCGCCCCCATCGACATTGTCCGGATCAAAATCCTCTTTGGGTGAACGGCGGATTTCAACGACCGACCACGGCTTTTCACGGTCAGAAAAATCATTGATGATCGAAAGCGTATAAATACTTTCGTGTACGGTAGAGGACGGTTCTAAATCCTCCTTTGCAGTGTCCTCCTTTAAAAAAAAGAAACGCGTCCAGTTGCGCACGTCCTTGGGATTTCCTGTTTTCGGCGCATCTTTATCTTCGTAACGCACGTGCCAGTAGCCGATGACTTTTTCGGGATCTTGAGCGGCGTAGTTGGAGGGAACGTCAATGGGTGAGCGGACTTCGGAGCGGGAGGAAGGAGAGGTCGAAGGTCGAAGGTCGAAGGTGGAAGGAAAGCGAAAAGAGTCAGAAGTCGGAAGAGAGGCACTCGAGATTGCTTCGGCCTTAGTTTGTTCGCGGCCTCGCAATGACAAATGGTCGGAGGGAAAAGGGGAAAGGGAAAAGGGAAAAGCATTAAAACCCGATACAAAACCGAGCCAATCGGTTTTTCTTTTATTTTTTTCATTTTCTTGTGCAACTTCCAACTTCACCGCCGAAGGACGTATCCGCCATCTTTTGGGCGCACGCCCTCTGACTTTTTCTTTCCTTCCACCTTCCACCTTCCACCTTCCACCTTTCCCTCTCTCTATCGCTTTCCCAAACTCCCCTCTCATCCCCACCAACCTGGCCTCCATATCTCCCAACCCTAACGCTCGCATCTGCGGTTCCGTCACTTCTCCCAACTCCAATTCAAAAGCCTCTCGCAATCTCTCGCCGCCTATCCCAGACAACCACGCCATCTCTCGCACCGCTGATCCGGGATTAAACGATAACGCCGTTCGCGCCACCAAGGCCGATTCGCTTTCTGCAGAGTTCTGGGCCGGTGTGCGGCCGTCTTGTTGGGCCGGCCGTCGCACCTCGCCCCATTTCATCGCTGCTTTGTAACGCGTTTCATCCGCACGGCTGATCTGTTCAATCTCCGGCCGTAACTGCACATAGTCCATTTCCGCTTCTCGCATCCGGTGCGACAGCCCCGCCGCATGAAACCCTCCCGTAAAGACAAACACCAGGCTCTCTTCTCCATGCTCCTGCAAAAAGGCCTGCATGTTCTTGAACAATATCTCGTCGCGTTTGAGTGCCAGGCGGTAGTAGTCGCGAGCCGCGGAAAGATTGAGGGAGGAAGACGAGGTGGAAGGTCGAAGGTGGAAGGTGGAAGGAGAAACAGAAGAGGTCGAAGGCGGAAGGTCGAAGGTCGAAGGAAAAGAAGGAGCGGTGATCGACTGAACCGCTTTGTCATTGCGAGGAGTTTGGCTGCTTTTCTGAGAACGACGAAGCAATCTCGAGGGCGAAACAGGGATTGCTTCAGCTTCAGCTTGTTCACTGCCTCGCAATGACGAAGATGATTCTATTTCTTTTTTCTCTTTTTCCTTCCACCTTCCACCTTCCACCTTCGACCTGCTTTCCCCTTTTCCCTCTCCCCTTTCCCCTTCTCTCTCCCCTCCCGCTCTCGCATACTCCCTCATCAACTCCTCTTCACTCGGCACACGCTGCTCCATCCATCTCTGCGCTTCACCAGACGTCATCTTCAATTCCGCAAGCTTCACCAGCGAACGCACCCGGTCATACAACCGTCCGGCACGCGCCGCTTGCTCCGATCCGTAATAGTCTTTCTTCAATCGCATCACCAAACGCACACACTCCCGCGACAACTCATACCCGTCAAGGTCCTGCGATGTCTGCAGATACTTTCGCGCCGTCCCGGTCGTCTGGCGTTTCTTTAGCGTCTCGTATACATCCCGCACCATGGTCTGCCATGCGGGGGAAGTTTCGGGGTCGTCGTGGATTTCGGAGGGAAGGGGGGAATAAGACGAGGTAGAAGGTGGAAGGTCGAAGGTGGAAGGAGAAACAGAAGAGGTAGAAGGTGGAAGGTCGAAGGTCGAAGGAAAAGAAGGAGCGGTGATCGACTGAACCGCTTTGTCATTGCGAGGAGTTTGGCTGCTTTTCTGAGAACGACGAAGCAATCTCGAAGGCGAATCAGAGATTGCTTCGGCCCCAATTTGCTTGCTGCCTCGCAATGACAAAGAGGAGGACAAATCCGGGATTGCTTCGGCTTCAGTTTGTTCGTTACCTCGCAATGACGAAGAGGAG